>JAKBYW010000001.1:0-38007 GCA_021840275.1 Chloroflexota bacterium
CCAAATATTGCTTTGGCGATGTAATCTCAAGGGAACACAATATTTGGCGTCGGCAAGGTTGGTTATACCCATATATGGGGGTCTCGGCCAAATAAATTATGCCAACAATTACGCTCCCTCCTTCCAGGGAGCGTAATTGTCTAAAGAAAGGTGCTGTAAACCTTTGGATGTGGGAATACATACATTGGATATGTTTTTCGTGTTTGGCGAATAGCAAAAGACTGATCTAAGCGCGCCTCAAGGTTATACATCTAATGTATAGTCGAGCAACTTAGCGGAAGAGAAACTCACTTCGGCATAATTTTATATGGTTACTTATACCCATATACATGATATATACCGCGCGGGGCAACTCTGTGTTCAGCTTTGAAACTAAAAATATGCAATTTTGAGCCTAGATTTGATACTAACATGACTTTCGTTTTGGCTGTTCGTGACTGTCGCTATTGGCAAACACAGCAGTCCCGGACCGCCTATGAGCGATAAACTTAGTGGACAATTAGAGACACTCACTATAATGAAATACCATTCTTAGATACAACTCAGATCCATGTAAACCATGCTGTCGTAGAATTGCTGTCGTGAGTTGGTGTGATTTTGGAGCGCCAAAATGCCGTATCAGGTTAATAGTTCTGCAAGGATGGCAAATCGGCGGGCATTCTTTGAGTGTGATAAAATAAAGTCAATAATATTTCTGGCGATGAGGCTCGCCAAAACCGTCCTTACCGACTGATAGCCTCTACCGATTTTCCCCTTTTCGGTAGAGGCTATTTATTTTGCCATGACGGAACATCTTCTCGAAATCAAAATCACTCAACCAGGTCGTGTGACGGGGCAATACTTTTCCGTGGATGCAGACACGCTTCGTCTCGAAAAGATCGTGCGTCCGGATGAATCCATCCCCTTTGATGTAGGCATCCTGCCGACAGCGTTAACTCCCTTCAATGAACCGCTTGCCGTCCTTGTCATGGGCAGTCTCTCACATCCCAAAAATACAGAATTGGAAGCCAAATTGCTTGGAGCTCTTCAAAGAAAAGAAGAAGCCCCTATTCTTTTGACCATCCCTGTTGTTGACGATTGTGCAATGCAGCGTCTGGATGAATATGCCGGAGAACAACGCGCTGATATTGTCAGGGTTTTGAGTCGCATCTACCCAGGCGAATGGCATTGGCTGACCGTGGAGGAGGTGGAACCCGCGCTACATGCCGCCGCGCTGCGACATCGGCAGAAGCAGGCCGAAGGTAAACTGCCGCATCTTGACCCAGCCTGGCAGCCCATCCGTATGGGCCGCCCCACGGCAAGTTTTGCAGAGGCAGAACGTTTTACTGCCGCCGAATACACCTTCTATGAATTGCCTCATCGTTTTCAACATTATGTCAGTGAATACCTTGCGCCCGATGAACGCATCCTTTACGCGGCGCGCCGCCCAGCCATGTACAGCCATCGTAAACACTCCTGGTTTCGTCGAGCGCAATTGCAGGAAGGTGTCCTGATCCTTACGAGTCAGCGGCTGATTCAACTAACCGAGCTTATCCCTCCTGACTCAGCGAACGTCCGATATGGGTTTCATGCGACTATCGGTGTACTCGAACGATTGGCAGAAACAACACTCACATCTCTTGGCCCCAATCTTCTTCTGCGAACCAAATGGAAAGCTGCCGGCGGGGAATCTGCCCTTGAATGGGAATCTCCAAATCATACCCGCGCTTCGCTCGATGAATTGATTATGCTTTTGCGTGGATTTCTCACTACTGCAGATGCCTGCGCTCTGCGACGGGCGACTCCGCCCGACCCGCCAGAAAAACTGCCTTCATTGACAGATACCGCATCAGACGACCCTGAAAAGTTGCTTCTGCTTGATGAGCATTTTTCCAAAGCTGTGACAGATTTCCTCGCCCCCGATGAGCAAGTCCGCGCGTGGGCGCTTTTACCGAAATGGTCAGATCACCAAAAAACCGATAGGGCGCTTGTTGTAACAGAGAGACGCATCTTCCAGTTGCCTGACCATTCCATTGACATACCCCTCACGAATATAGCAACATTGGAATACACCAGTTCAATTCTGCAATCGTCGTTAGTAATCAATCATATTCAAGATGGCAAATCGCAACGAAAAGAGATTTATTTTCCCTATCCTGCACAGGATGCTTTTCGGGATTGTTTTGAAACCGCAAGGCGTTGCATGGCAGTCCTTCCTTTATTATGAATTTATTCTTTTGCCCTCAATGTCGCCGACCTTTTGCATCCGTTCAGATATGTCCTGATTGCAGCGTCACTACCGACGCTGTGGCAGATACTTACGTTGAAAGGTTATTGGAAACGGTATTATCCAACGAAACCAGTCGCGCAGGGATGGCGGTGGATGTATTAACCAAATGGCTGCATGAACCAAGAGCCATCCTTCCGTTGACTCTGTTATTGGAAAGAAAGAACGATCCTTATTCATTGGTCATCGGAGCACGAGGCTTGGGATGGCTGGGAGATGCGGCAGCTGTTCCAGTGTTGGCAAAATTCCTTTTAAACGAGAGCCAGCCCTACGTCGCGCGGGTTGCGGCGGCTGAGGCGCTGGGACGGATTGGTGGAGAAGAGTCCATCCAGGTATTGGAGCAAGCGGCGGGAAGTCCGCGCCCCAGTGTGGCAGAGGCAGCATTAGAAAGCCTCCATAAAATAGAACAGGAAATCAAATCATGACATTTTATAGTATCCTTTTCGAAAAGGAAAATATTCAGAAAGAAGCGGCAAAACAACCCGATTTTTTTAGTGACCTGAATTTGGATCAGGTGATAGATGCCATTGCAGCGCGCAAAAAAGACTATAACCTGAAACCATTCTTCTACAATCACCTGCGCGATGCCGAGACCATCTATTATCGTCATGAAGTAATGCGGGACTTGGAAGACAAAGTGTTGATGGCCTGTATCAATGCCTTTGCCGAAAGAATGATCATTGTGCAACGTTACATGAGAATGGTTGAAAAACTGGATTCTCACCACCACAAACAAGGCTGGATATTGGAGGCTGTGTTGCTTTATTGCGAGGCTATAACGAATTTTGCACATGAATTGGAAAAAATAAATATAACATCGCGCGGTTTGATCGCCTTTCACGAATATGTAACAACCTATGTTCATGCCCACACGTTTCAAGCTTTACAGAAGGAAGCGCAAAAGGTCAAGCACGAATTGTCGAGTGTGAAATACTGTGTGATCATACAAGAAGGCAGGTTTAGTGTAAGAAGATACGAAGGGGAGACAGACTATAGTATTGAGGTGGAGCAGACCTTCGAGAAATTCAAACAGGGCGCTGTGAAAAATTACCTGGTTGATCTTTATAAAGGCGCGGGCATGAACCATATCGAAGCGAAAATTCTCGAATTCGTTGCCCTGCTGTATCCCAAACCTTTTGCCGCGCTCGATCAATTTTGCGCCGTTCACAGCCGATTCATGGATGAGACGATTCTTGTCTTCAATCGCGAGATTCAGTTCTACGTTGCTTATCTTGAATTCATCGCCGAGATTAAATATAAAGGATTGAATTTTTGTTATCCGCAAATCGGCGTAAATCGTGAGGTGTACGATTACGATGGCTTCGATCTGGCATTGGCGAATGCTTTGATTTATACCGAGAAGCCAGTCATCCGCAACGACTTTTATCTCAATAACCCGGAACGTATCATCGTTGTTTCGGGACCGAATCAGGGCGGCAAGACCACTTTTGCCCGCACCTTTGGACAATTGCACTATCTTGCCAGTCTTGGTTGCCCGGTGCCAGGGCGCGAGGCGCGGCTGTTTCTATTCGACCAGATTTTTACCCATTTCGAGAAAGAGGAGGACATTCACAACCTGCGCGGCAAATTGGAGGACGATGTGGCGCGCACTCATGACATCCTTGTCCGCGCCACACCAGATAGTATTTTGATAATGAATGAGATTTTCGCATCCACTACCTTAAAGGACGCCGTTTTCTTGAGCAAGGAAATCATGGCGAAAATCATGGAACTGGATTTGTTGTGCGTGTGGGTGACGTTCATGGATGAGTTGGCTTCCTTGAGCGAGAAAACCATCAGCATGGTCAGCACCGTCGTTCCCGAAAATCCCGCGATGAGGGCCTTTAGAATTATCAGAAAGCCTGCTGATGGGCTGGCCTACGCTCTCTCGCTGGCTGAAAAGCATCGATTGACCTACGAACAAATCAAGGAGCGAATTCAATCATGAAAGTTTTCCTGATGCATCCCAATCGGGATTTCGACCCAAAGCAAAAACTTCCGTTTAATGAAGACGCATTGACGCAGGACTTGGAATTGAACACATTGTTCAACGCAATGGCGCAGGGAGATGAATTTCTGTTTGATG
Source organism: Chloroflexota bacterium (assembly GCA_021840275.1). Classification (GTDB taxonomy): domain Bacteria; phylum Chloroflexota; class Anaerolineae; order Anaerolineales; family Villigracilaceae; genus Fen-1038. Next base: position 4,353 of record JAKBYW010000001.1, read on the forward strand.
TGGCCAAACAATCTGTTTTGTCCAGTTTGGATTCACCCGATGCCATTCGCTATCGCCAGGAGATTCTCAGGGATTGCCTGAAAAATCCCGCCATTGTGAGGGAAATCTACAGTATCCCGATAGAGTCAATTGAAAATAAACACAGGCATTGGATGGGAATTTTTTCAAAATACCCAAGCAGTATATTAAACGGCGCAGTCGAAATGCTGGAGATGTTCGTCGTCCTGCTCAAAAAATTAAAGCGGATTGCCGATGAACATGCACAGGAATTCGAATCGCCGGGCTTTCGAAGATTCTTTGCGATGATCCAGCAGGAGTTGGATGATGAGTATTTCGCCGTTGTCGAAAATCATCTCAAAGTGCTGAAGTTTCGTAACGGTGTTCTCATCAGCGCTGAACTGGGAAATGGAAACGAGGGAACAAATTACATCCTTCGCAAAACCAATTACGACAACCAGAATTGGGTCAAGCGCATCCTTGCGAGAAAATCCCAGGCCTACTCCTATTCCCTTCCTCCCCGCGATGAAGCGGGTGCGCAGGCGCTTGAGAATTTGAGGAGCAGAGGACTCAACTTGGTGGCCAATGCGGTGGCTCAATCCGCCGATCACATTGATAGTTTTCTCAATAACCTGCGGCTGGAACTGGCTTTTTACATCGGCTGTTTGAATTTATCCGAGCAGCTCGCCCAATTGGGGGGACCTATTGCATTTCCCCAACCTGCGCCTTCTGACGAGCGCCGACATTCGTTTACAAGTTTATACGATGTTGCATTGGCGTTGACCATGAAGCAAAAGGTTGTGGGCAACGATGTGAATGCTGATGGCAAAGATCTCGTCATTATCACAGGCGCCAACCAGGGCGGCAAATCCACTTTTCTGCGAAGTATTGGCCTGGCCCAGCTAATGACGCAGTGCGGGATGTTCGTGCCGGCGAAATCGTTTTCCGCCAGCTTGATTAAGGGACTTTTCACACACTACAAACGGGAAGAAGACACATCCATGCAAAGCGGTAAGTTCGATGAAGAACTTGGCAGGATGAGTGTGATTGTGGATCATATCACGCAGGATTCGATGATATTGTTCAATGAGTCGTTTGCCGCAACCAATGAAAGGGAAGGCTCGGAGATTGCGAGACAGATCGTGATGGCCTTGCTTGAAGAGCGAGCCAAAGTCTTTTATGTCACGCATTTATATGAGCTTGCATACGGTTTTCATGCGAAACAATTGGATAATGCCATTTTCCTGCGGGCGGATAGAAAATCGGATGGTCTTCGAACCTACAAATTAATCGAGGGAGAACCCCTGCAAACCAGCTATGCCGTGGATGCCTATAATAAGATATTCAGGTTGAACGAACATGAAAAAGACATTTGATCATTTCTGGTATTCAATTTCAAACCGCTTGAGAAAGGTTGTTTTGCCAAAAGACATGGAAACGTTTTTGTTGATTTCAATAGGTGCGATTTTTGGGGCTAATTTAAGATATTGGGTTGGCGGCTGGGCGGCCACCCGCTTTGGGACTGCATTCCCTTACGGGACTCTGATTATTAACCTGACCGGCAGTTTTGTACTGGGTCTTTTTATAACACTGGCGACTGAGCGCTTATTGCTGGACCCGCGCTGGCGGTTAGTGGTCGCAATCGGCTTTCTCGGCGGCTATACAACATTTTCATCGTATACTTTCGAGAGTATGAGTCTGATTCTCAATAATCAATGGCTGCCTGGCTTGTTCGATCTCTTTGGGAGCGCTTTTTTGGGGGGAGTGGCGGTGTTGTTAGGTATTTTATTAGCAAGAGCCATTTAATCTAAGGAGGCACAATGTCACCGGAACAATTGATGGGAAAGAAAGTCAAACGGCTTAGCATTTATATCGGCGAAAGTGATCAGTGGCGCGGCAAGGCGCTGTACGTTGCATTAATCGAAACTCTTCGAGCACAGGGAATGGCTGGCGCAACCGTCTCACGCGGGATGGCGGGGTTTGGCGCGCATTCCGTGGTCCACACCGCCGCGATCCTGCGGCTCTCGCTCGATCTGCCGTTGATCATCAATGTGATCGATTCTCCAGAGAAAATCAAGAATGTCCTCAAGATCATTGCCCCAATGGTGGGTGAGGGTTTGATCATTCTTGAAGATGTTGAAGTGGTCAAATATACACATCGTTATTTGAATCCCCTCCCAACCGATAAACCTGTTTCAGAAGTGATGACCAAAAAAATTATTACGCTGGCCGATACCATGTCCGTGGCAGAAGCATGGGAAAAGATGCTCAAGCATTTGCTCAAAGCTTTACCAGTTTTGAACAAACACGGTGATGTGGTCGGGATGTTGACCGATGAAGATTTGCTCGAACGCGCTGGTCTGCAACAGCATTTGTCTGTGGCTGAACGAATGGATGAGCAAACGCTTCAAACAGAGATAACAGCATTGCGAAGCAGTCCGTTCAAAGTAGCGGATGTAATGACTTCCCCGGCAGTCACAATTCGAGGAGATGAGCCTTTGGGCGTTGCCACAGCACGCATGGTTGAACACGGGATCAAACGACTGCCTGTTCTCGATGGAAACGGAAAATTAATCGGCGTGCTTTCGCGTGTAGATGTGTTACGGCAGGTGGTTAGTGAGGAAGCGAAGAAACGCGCAGCGAAAGCCCCCTCCGGCGCAGCCCATACGGTGGGTGACATCATGATCTCTGAAATTCCCACTATTCATGAGGACGCACAACTGGCAGATGTGATCGCCAGCTTCCTGGAGGCCGGGACCCGCCGCCTGATCGTAACCGACGATGCTGGCCGACCCCTGGGTCTGATTAGTGATGCGGATGTAGTAACGCGGGTACAACCCAGCGCGCGACGCGGTGTTTTGCAAGCCCTACGTGGCAAACGTAAAGTTTCAGATGAAAAGACATCTGCCGCGCAATTGATGTCTCGTGAAGTGTTGAGTGCAACTCTAGAAATATCCCTGACAGACGCCGCGCATCTTATGCTCTCACAAAAGCGCAAATGGATGGTGGTTGTGGATGCTGATGGCAAAGCTGTCGGTCTGGTGGATCGCCAAATTTTATTCAAGGCACTTTCAGGTCATTAATCTGATGCCAGTTTTCCCAAAACACTAATTTTTATCACTTGTGCATTCGCCTCGATTTAATTCAATCAAGGCGTCTGAAGGCTAATGAAGTTGCCATCTCGATTTTGGGTAAGGTTATTGTTGTGCAGTACAAAAACAAGGAAATTTAACATTTCAACCGAGGCCGAAAACTGTCCAAATACAATGCTAAGTTGGATGAAAACGACTGTTCGCTCGAATTCATGGAAGGCATATCCCGCAACAGACACTGATCTCCAAAAAATAAAATCGCTGGCGAACTCCTCTTGACGAATGCTCTGATACGGGATTATAGTAATAATGCAAATTGAAACCTCGTTAGGCCAGGCGGCTGCAAGGTACACAGGCCATTGCCCTGGAACGTCGAAAGACGCCAAAGGGTAGACCAGGTGAAGTCGGATTAAGGCTTCATTCAAAGTGGCTGGGATGTAATGTTACTCCCCTACGACGCGCAGTGCCAAAGCTAAACCAGGAGGTGGTTGTGGGTGTATTTTGTATACATTTAACCGGCCTCCTGTTAATTAACGGGAGGTTTTCTTTTTGACGCTGCATCTGGCATGGCCAAATTAAACGTGCAGTTGGGAAGGAGTTTGCGCATGGACTCGGATAGTTCAAGTCATCTAATGTCGCACGGGCGAAATGTCCAGTCGTTTCTTTCGACATACATCGATCCCTTCCCTGATTTGATAATGGTATAGTCTTTCGGGCTCATCAATCAAGTGGGGAAAGAAACGATGTCTGTCTCTGAAACGCCGCCTTTTCGCTGCAAGCGAAGGCGGTTTTTCTTTTGCCTTCGCACCAAAGTTTTGGCGGAGGTTCGTATGGAATTTTTGATGAAAACAGGCATCTGCCTGTTGCCTCGCATTCAAGTAGCAAAATTTCATGGCAGCGATGTTTGGCTGATCTCCACCAGCCTCACTGTTTGTGAATATCTTGAAAAGGAAATGCCCCATACTGCGCGGGATCATGTTCCGTTAAGCAGTTGCCTTCAGATACTTTAATTGTAGAAGCCTGCTACTGCAGGCTCAGTCATCTGAAATATTTATATTCTGGAGGTACAAATGGGATTCTTTACAACGATAATCACTACTCCCCAGCGCTGGGCAAATGCCACAAAGGGGAACAATATTCAAATATCAAAAGCATTAGCGGATAGCGCCCGGTTAGATGCCGCCGCTGTGCTCGAAAAACTAGGCACGTCTCAGAACGGACTCACAGTTCTTGATGTTGAAGCCCGCTTTGAACAGTATGGGCCCAACGAGGTTGCCAAGGAGAAACACCAGACTTGGCTGATGCGCTTGATTGAAAACATCAAAAATCCGCTGGTTATTCTTCTGTCTGTACTCGGCTTGGTCTCTTATCTGACCGGTGATGTCCCCGGAACAATCGTGATCTTTATCATGGTTTTGCTGGGCATCGTGTTGCGCTACATACAGGAAAGCCGGGCTGATTCTGCTGCAGCGAGGCTCAAGGCAATGGTAAGCACAACTGCTACGGTGGTACGCGCTGGAAAACGTATCGAAATTCCATTGAAGGAGTTGGTCCCCGGGGATATCGTTCATCTTTCAGCTGGCGATATGGTTCCCGGTGATGTACGGTTGCTCTCAGCAAAGGATCTGTTCTTGAACCAGGCCGCACTGACCGGGGAGTCCATGCCAGTGGAGAAGTTGCCTGCTGTTGTTACAGACGAGGCACTGAATCCACTCGAGATGCCAAATCTCTGCTTCCTTGGGTCAAACATTGAAAGCGGCACCGGTCTGGCAGTTGTCGTTCAAACGGGTAGCCAAACCTATTTTGGGTCCCTGGCAGGTAGCATTGTAGGTCAGCGACAATTGACCAGCTTTGACAAAGGTGTAAATGGTTTTACCTGGTTAATGATTGGTTTTATGGCCATTATGGTCCCCTTGGTGTTTCTGTTCAACGGCTTGAGCAAGCATAACTGGGTAGAAGCTTTCCTATTTGCGCTGGCAGTCGCAGTTGGACTGACGCCTGAGATGCTGCCAATGATCGTCACTGTCAATCTGTCCAAAGGCGCGCTTTCCATGTCAAAGAAAAAGGTGATCGTTAAACGATTGAACGCTATTCAGAATTTCGGTGCCATGGATGTTCTTTGCACGGACAAGACTGGCACGATCACAGAAGGCAAGATTGTACTGGAGAAGTACATGGATGTGAAAGGCAACACCAGCGAACAGGTACTTCATTACGGATATATGAACAGCTACTATCAGACAGGCTTGAAGAATCTGATGGATGAAGCCATTCTCAATCATGTTAATCTCAACGATGATTTACAAGTGGATGAGCTTTACCGAAAGATCGACGAACTGCCCTTTGACTTCCAACGCAAACGCATGTCTGTGATCGTAGAGAACAACCAAAACCAACACATCTTGATCTGCAAGGGCGCAGTCGAGGAAATCATGCAACTTTCCACACACGTGGAGGTTGGCGGTGAGGTTCTGGAAGTCCTGCCGGAACATGACGAACACCGCAAAGAGCGTGTGAAGCAGTTGAACTCCGAGGGCTTCCGTGTCATCGCGGTTGCTTATCGGATCTTCTCCGGTGACAATGATGAACCGCACTACAAGGTGGCTGATGAGTCAAACCTGACCCTGCTCGGATACATGGCCTTCCTGGACCCACCGAAAGCGACCGCATCCGCCGCACTGGACAAACTCCATTTTCACAATGTGGTCGTCAAGATCCTGACCGGCGATAACGACATTGTCACAGCCAACATTTGTGAGCAGGTCGGCCTGTCCGTCGATCGGATACTACTCGGTCCGGAAATCGAACAAATGGATGATGTACAACTAGCGGAAGCTGCCGAGGCAATCACCGTTTTTGCCAAACTCTCCCCAACCCACAAAGAACGCATCATTCGCGCTTTGCAAGGGAAAGGTCACGTTGTCGGGTTCATGGGCGATGGGATTAACGATGCGCCAGCGCTCAAAACTGCCGATGTGGGCATTTCTGTGAACAGCGCAGTCGACATTGCCAAGGAGTCGTCCGACATCATCCTGCTTGAAAACAGCCTTCTGGTCCTGGAAGAAGGCGTCATCGAAGGTCGCAAGGTCTTTGGTAACATCATCAAATACATCAAGATGGCAGCCTCTTCCAACTTCGGGAACATGTTCAGCGTGCTGGGCGCCAGTCTATTCTTACCTTTTCTGCCGATGCTGCCTATTCAGGTCTTAACCAACAACCTATTGTATGACTTCTCGCAGACCGCGATCCCGACAGATGAAGTCGATCAAGAGTGGCTGACCAAACCGCGCAAATGGGAAATCAATTCGCTACGCCGCTTCATCATTTACATTGGCCCAATCAGTTCGATCTTCGATTACATGACGTACTTCATTATGTTGTATGTCTTCAATTGCTGGAGCAACCCTACACTGTTCCAGACGGGCTGGTTCGTAGAGTCTTTGTTCACCCAAACGTTGATCATTCACGTTATCCGCACGAACAAGATTCCTTTCATTCAAAGCCGGGCGAGCAAATCGTTGATCTTTACTTCGCTCATTATTGTCGCAGTTGGCGCCTGGTTGACTGTTTCTCCATTGGCGTCTACATTAGGGTTTGTGACCTTGCCGCCTCTATACTGGCCCTTGCTGGCCGGCATGTTGATTGTTTATATCATCCTTACACAGGTTGTGAAAGTCTGGTTTATTCGGCGGTTTGCTGAATAGAAAATTGATTTGGGGTGGTTGGTTCATTGGCGTGATCAACCACCCCAATCAAGCTGAAAGTATGTTTTCATAAAAGTCCTCCCATCTTTACATGAGAGAGTCATGGAGGCGAAAAATGTTTTCCAAAAGAGTGCTTCTGGAAATTCAGATAAAAAGAGCTTTCATAAATGTTCTTCGAAGAGCGTATCAACACGAAAGGATCGCCGCACTATCCTACTATGCATTGGCCAATCAACAGTTGGATCGTGATCAACGAAGTTTGATTTTACAATCTGCTAAAATTTCAAGTCGGAAGGCCCATCATTACGTTGTGCGCCTCGGTTTATTGCGAACATCAAGAACACGAAGGAACTGGGCTTGGCGTGACAGACTTTTGTATTGGTATTTGATACACTGTAATGTAAGTCGTGCAACTATGTGGATCGAGCGGATTGAAAATCGAGACAACGATGATCTTGACTCTCTGTTCTCTGTCAAAGAATTTTGGTATTAAGGCTCGACTGGACCATTAATATCCCCAAAACCATTGCTCTTTGTAGATAACCTGAACATAAGTTAAGAGCGAAAGGTATTTTGGTTTCGAGCAGATTTACGCGGCCAATCCCCCTTGTCCGACCAAAAGAGGTGACCACCGCTTATCAACTGATGTTCCACGAAGTTCTGAGTGGATTTCCAAACACATCCCTGAGAGAAGCCGCACACACCCTGCCTTTGAGATATGGAAATAGATAGTAGTTGTGGATAAAAAATGTAGGACAATTGGACTCACAGATTGCCAAGTCCTACTCAAAGCACTTTCAAAGCCGCTAAATCAATCATACGGTCTTTGAAGTACTGTGGCTTGAGATTATCGATAATAAATGGCTGGTTTCATTCAAAAGGGTCAGCGTGAATTTATTGTCTTCCGCCTCGAACGAATTAATCGCGCAGGTGTCCTGACGAACCCTCCAAAAGCTGCGGGAATCCATTCCAAGCGTTGAAAGCAGGATCAGGCGATTAAGTGCAGTATGGCTAACCAGAACAATCGTTTGGTCTGGATAACGGGCAATCAAACCATCCACACATTTCATGGCCCTTAAGCGCGCCATCTCCAATGCTTCGCCGCCCGGAAAACGGAAGTCGCCCGGCGCATGAAGATAAGCCTGGAACTCTGTTGGCCAGCGCTGACTCGCTTCATCAGGAGTTAGACCCTGCCATTGACCACAATCCACATCAATCAAGCTTGGTTCAACGCGGACAATCAAATTGAATAAGCATGCAGTGGATTCGGCAGTTTGGATGGTGCGCGAGAGCGGTCCCGCGTAGACGGCTTCAGGTTTCCACTGTGATGCGATTCGTACACCAGTCACTTTCGCTTGAGCAAAGCCGGTTTCATCAGGCGGTATGTCTGCGTGCCCACGGAAGCGCTCCTCACGATTCCAGGCAGTCTGGCCGTGTCTCACCAGGATAATCCTTGTCATTATTCAAGTCCTTTATTTACTCTAGTCTTGAACGAACCAATCATGAATTCGAAGATCGTTTGAAAGTGGAACATTTGTTATCTTTTCTTGATAATATTTTCATCGTAATAGGCAAGCATATCTTCCGGGCTGCCGTGATTAATGATGATTCCCTGATCCATCACAATAACACGATTGCATAGATTTTTGATTTGTTCAGGATTGTGCGAAACTATGATGACTATTTCCGACTCTTCGACCAGTTGGTGGATACGCTGAGAACTCTTCTGCACAAAGTATGCATCACCGGTCGCAAAAACTTCATCAATCAGCAGGATTTCCGGCTCTATCATGATGGCAATCGAGAAAGACAGCCGCCCGAACATTCCTGTTGAATAGTATTTTACAGGCAGGTCAAGAAACTCCTCCAGTTCCGAAAATTCGGCTATGGCTTTTTCTTTTACCTTCATTTGGGCTGGAGAGTATCCCAACAGGGCGCCATACAAATAGATATTTTCCCGCCCGGTTTGTTCAGGGTCAAATCCTGCACCGAGTTCCATCAAAGGGGTGACGTGCCCGGCAACCACGACTCGCCCGTATTGGGGAGCATAAATTCCGGCGATGGTTTTTAGTAATGTTGATTTCCCCGACCCATTCAAACCAATGACACCCAAACGATCTCCCGGATATACTGAAAGAGAGATGTTATTTAATGCGCAGAACTCTGTAAAACCATCCCGGTTGTTCCTGCCCATGAACCAGTTGATCAGCGCTTCTTTGAGGGATGGAATGGGATTATGGTAGATTCGAAATTTGACAGAGACATCCTGCATCTGAATAGATATTTTCATAATTTGTGGAGTACGCCCGATATAACAAATGAGTTCACAAATAATCAACAAACCTTAAGCTGGCATTGACTCTCGTAAATTTGTTATCCGAGTTGATAGCTGGTTTTCTATTTATCATCAGATTGTTTCGGACTTGACCAAAGGCTCTCCACATCCAAGGCTTTATCGTTTTCCATCATCACCTGGCGGTCCAGCGCAACCGAATTTCTCGCCAGATGGATGCAGATATTGCGCCATTCCCTGTTTGACCGGCTTTCAACCGTTTCAACCACCTTCCGCAGGCAGAGGGTAATTACCCAGCCATATGATGGGCCACCGACCTTCTCTTCCTCGATCAGAATGACAGCTTTGTCGGTCAATGCCAACAGGGATGATGGAGCAATGGGACGATTGAAAAAATGCAGGAGGGGTTGTTTGATGCGAGGTTGGTAAACATACCCCAGCAAACGTTCGCCACGTTGCAATGCGTAATGCCTTAAGCCGTTCATGAATTTGAAGGACTCAGTTTCCAATTTTTGCAGCAGAGCATCATTCTGTTCCCGAATGGATGCAACCGGTTGAGCCATGCCATAAGTCAAGTACAGGAATTGGGTCAACATTATTTCCACGAGATGTTGTCCAACGGTATTGTATTCAATAACAATGTGCACAAGCCTGCCGTTAACTTCCCCTGCCAGTTCCAGGCGGTTATAGAGCAACACAAGTGTGTAATGCACGTATAGAAGCGACTCGCCATGAAGATAGGTTGCGGTGGGAGGCTGACCATCCCGAATATGCAAAATCCCTTGGGCTGTGGATAGAAGTGCCTGCCGCGGCACGCCGCGCCTTCCCAGAAATGGCTGTGGCGGGAGCATCAGGATAGAAGTGATTGGCTCCACAGGCTTCAATAATGGCTGTGCTGCCTGTTGAAAACGCTCTGGCAGATCCTTTAGGTCTGACACTTCGTAGGGAAACTGACTTTCTCTATCGGCCATAAGGGATTGTGTTTTTGGATATTCAACAGCCACTCCCGCTTTGGGAGTGGCTTCGATCAAGAATTACATCTAACGCTAGCGCACGAATGCCTTGCGCCCGGCATATACAGCGTCCTTGCCCAGTTCTTCCTCAATACGCATCAACTGGTTGTACTTCTCTACGCGTTCGCCACGGGCGGGTGCGCCAGTCTTCAAATGACCGGTGGACATTGCAACGGTGAAATCAGCAATGAAACTGTCCACGGTCTCACCAGAGCGATGCGATACCATCGAACCCCAGCCGGCCTTGCGCGCCATTTCAATCGCGGCAATGGTTTCGGTGAGTGAACCAATCTGATTGAGTTTGATCAATACCGCATTGGCAACATTCTCTTTGATCCCGCGCGCGATGCGTTCAACGTTGGTCACAAAAAGATCATCGCCTACAAGTTCGATCTTCCCGCCCAATTCCTTGTTTAGCAGTTTCCAACCATCCCAGTCATCCTCGGCAAGTCCATCTTCAAGTACGACAATGGGATACTTGCTGACCCATTCTGCATACAACGCCACCATCTCGGAAGATGTCGCTTTGCGTTTTTCAGTGCGCAGGTTGTATTTGCCGTCCTCATAAAAACCGCTGGAGGCCGGATCGAGGGCAATGGCAATTTGTTCGCCGGGCTTATAACCAGCCTTTTCAATGGCTTTCAAAATCAAATCAACCGCATCGGAATTTTTCTTGAGTGCCGGTGCAAAGCCGCCTTCATCTCCTACGCCAACCGAATATCCATCCGTTTTCAATACGCCTTTCAGTGATTGATAAACTTCACTACCCCAGCGCAACGCCTCATGAAAATTCGGCGCGCCGACCGGTGCGATCATAAATTCCTGAAAGTCGGTGCCCTGCCAGTTGGCATGCACGCCGCCATTCAGGATGTTGAACATTGGCACGGGCAATGTCCGGGCTGAGTCTCCACCCAGGTAACGGTAAAGCGGCTTACGGTCCGAATTGGATGCGGCGCGTGCAACTGCCAGACTCACCCCGAGAATGGCGTTCGCTCCAAGTTTGGATTTGTTCGGCGTCCCATCCAAATCCAACATGGTTTGATCGATGGCGGACTGATTCCCCGCCTCTTTCCCGGACAGGGAACGGGCAATTGCTCCATTTACATTTTCCACGGCCTTGAGTGTACCCTTGCCCCCGAAACGCTTTTTATCGTCATCGCGCAATTCCAGCGCTTCATGAACTCCAGTGGATGCGCCGGATGGAACGGCTGCTCTGCCTTGCGAGCCGTCCTCCAGCACAACATCGACTTCCACGGTGGGGTTGCCGCGCGAATCAAGGATCTCGCGGGCGTGTACGGATGCTATCTTTGACATTTGTTAGTCTCCAAATTAGTGATTTACATTTACAGGCTTTGTGGGCCTATGATGTTTTCAAGAAGAAAACCGATAACGAAAGACAATACAATAAAGAATACCAACGTAACCAGGGCCGCCTCTGTCGCCAGCTTTACGGGTTTCCTTTTATCCGGATAATGATGTGAGTATTCGCCATATGTAATAAGAAACGCCATGACAGACGCCAGAGGCGAAAAGACCAGACTGATCACAACAGAAACCGCAACAAATTTCATGGCTGGGCTGGTTCTTGAATCCGTAAGCTATCTGGGGTTGGATGAGCATTGATAGGCGTGAGGAAATATATCATTCAGTTTCTTTCTTTACTGGAAGTCGCCGGGTTTGCTTGGCTACGATGAAGAATAAAGGCACGGCGGCCAGTTGCGCAACGACCGAGAAGATTATCAGTGCTGGCAGCGAGATGCCGTACAGAAGCCCAATCACCGCGCTGCCCAGAAACCAGAAGATACCGTAGCCTGCTGTGAACAATCCGTATGCGGAAGCGCGGCGCTCGGGTGCAACCATCGGCGCTACTGCCGCGGGAATAATGGATTCATGCACTCCCATGCCCAAACCCCAGATCGCCATCCCAATAAGCGCGGTCCAAAAACCGCCCAGGAAAACCAACGGCGCAAAGAGTGCGGCGATGATTGTCAAAACAATCAGGATGGAAAAACCAAAACGGTCATAAAGCCGTCCGAATACCAGCGAACCAGCCCCGCTCACGCCCATCGCCACAGCATAAAATACCGGAATAACGTCCAGTGAAACAATGGAGGCTTGCGCGAAATGGTAGGCAATCAGCGGAAAATCCGCGAAGCCTGCCGCGACCAGTGCCGCGCCCACCAGATACAGCCAAAAGACGCGCGGCAGTCCACGCGGTTGAACATTCGGGACGTTTGTCTCCATTTCTTCAGGGTGCGGATAAGTTCGGTAGGCCAACAGGAGCAAGCTAAAGTTAATGACTGCGGGCACGGCCAGTGCCGCGAAGGCGAGATGATAATCGCCACGCATCGCCAAGACCCACGCGACCACCAGGGGTCCAAACAGGGCGCCAAATTGATCCAGCGCTTCGTGCAAGCCAAATACCCATCCAATGCCGAGCTGTTTACCAGCATGTGATAGCATCACATCGCGTGGTGGATTGCGTGTGGCTTTTCCCACGCGTTCGAGAATAATCAGTACCGCCGCCATCGGCCAATTCCCCGCTAAAGCCAGCAGTGGTACAGATGCCATCTGGACGGCATAGCCAATAATCGTGATGGGCCAGAATTTCTGGGTGCGGTCAGCGAGTCGTCCCGAGACAAGCCGCAGGCCATAGCCCAGCAACTCTCCAAAGCCTGTCACAAGGCCGACAACGAAAGCACTCGCCTGCAAATGTGCGAGATAAGGACCAATAATGCTACGAGAGCCTTCGTATGTAAAATCAGCGAAGAAACTCAGGATACCAATCAAGAGTACAAACTTGAAGGCCATCTGTTGCACAGTGGTTTGTTCGGAAACCGCCGAATTATTTTTCATACAATGGCATTTCTCCTTTGTGATTCGATGCTGGCAACAAAAAAGCTTCTACCAGCAGGATTGTGGTAGAAGCTATCAGTCGGAAAAACGACGAAGGTGTTTTGTTCAACGCTGACGAGCTTCATCGTCAACGTGCCTGTGAATATTTGGTTTGTTGATGAATATTATAACACCCAGTTCACTACACGTTTGCAAAGGATGGTCACCTAAAATCTATTAACCGCAATGTTATGTCGAAGCGTGTTCCTTGATTCAAGGCAAGATAACCTCAGTTTTCCCATGATGGGCCTGGAAGATAGCCTGGACAATAGCAGGCCTAACCCGGTTCCTTTATCTACACCATATTTTAGCTGTTGTACTATTTCACCCAGAAAAATCGATCCTGCGATTTTTTCTGGGTTTTAATTCTTCAGACGCATCTAAACGTGTCAGATTCAATAGATGAAAGATGCTTATGACAAGTCAAAGCCGCAGAATGGACAATGCTTCCAGTTTGGTTCAAGATCAGTTGCACAGGCGGGACAAATTTTCAGCGGATCATCAGATTGGTCGCTAGATGCGAGTTCGGTCTTTGGCCTTGAACGGATTGCCAGAAACAGGCCTCCGAGGATCAGCAGGGAGAAGATAATTCCCCAAACTAGCCCTCCGTAAGATGGCCAGACTCCGAATGTTGAATGGCGCCCGCCATATATCATGCTGCCATGCCCGAATGATGTGATGGATTGACTCATCCAGGTACCGTTAAGAAATAGCAACCCCATCAGCAGAAGCCCGCATAACACAGCCCCGACAACAAGAATCCATTTCAATATGCTTTTCATCGAAAAACTCCTTTTCAAATGACTTCGTTACTTATATTTATTGTATCGAAGCCATGTATTGGGTTTGTAAAGAAAAAATAAAGAAATGGGGAAGAATTTATTCTTTAGCAGGCATGTCTGTAGCTGAAAGTCAGGCGAACATGAACAGGGAGAGAATCGTTCCTATCAGAACCACCCAGAGAATATCCACTTTGCGGAGCAAGGCCAGCAACGCAGCGCTGGCAAGCAAGATGTGGGACAGATCCCAATGGACGTTCAATCCAAAGCGAATGGTAACGGTCAGGAGCAAGCCTACGAAGGAGCACAGTACGCCCGCAATGATTTTATTGAAATAAGGTGAAGTCCGTAAGCGATCGAAATAGGGCGTGACGCCTACCACCATGATAAAGGATGGCAGGAAAATGCCAATGGTGGCAACAATGCTCCCAAACAAGCCGTCCAATAAATACCCGACAAAGGTGGCGGTAATGACGATCGGCCCCGGTGTGACCTGCCCAAGCACGATCCCATTCATAAAAGTCTGACCATCCATCCAATGCCGGACCTCGACAATTTCATGCAGCATCAGGGGCACAGATGCAAACCCGCCTCCAAAAGCGAACAGGTCTATTTTGGACATCAAGATAGCCAGATTGAATAAGTTGCGGTTGAAAATGAAAAGCAGAAGAAAACCGACTGCAAAAACTGACAGGGTCAGCAGGAGCGGTCTTGTATAAGCCGTGCTTTGTCCGATGGAAGTGCGATGATTAACGCTGGCAGGCTTGGGCTTGACGAGCACCAATCCTATTACAGCCGCCAGAAGAATAACAAAGATCGGATTGGCATTGAAGCCGAACAGCGCCGCCGCAGCACCTGCAATCAGGAATGCCTTCCAATCTTTTAGCGTATTTTTGCCAAAAGATAAAGCGGCATTGGCTATGACGGCGACAATGATGGCCTGTAACCCGCTAAAGGCCGAGATCACAAGGGGGAGATTGTGGTTATTCGTATACAGGGCGGCCAGGCTCAGCATCAAAACAAAGGCAGGCAGACCAAAGCCAATGAAGCTGGCGCCTGCGCCGGGCAAGCCCTGCGTTTTCAAACCCACATAGGCGGCTGTTTGCATGGCAGTTGCGCCGGGTAGCATTTGGCACAGCGCCACGCCGTCGCTAAAGGTTTCCGCCTCAAGCCAGTGCATCTTTTCCACCGTCATCTTGCGGATATAGGCGATCATGGACGGCCCGCCAAATGCAGTCAGTCCCAGGCGCAAAAAGGAAGTGAACAGTTGTGGTATGGACGGTTTCGTATTCAGCGGCATGACGAGTCAGTCAATGCGAGAGTTATTTTTTATCCTGTATATCTTTTTTCTGATCCTCCTGCCCAGCCGGAGGCTGGTTGAGCAGGTTTTCTTCACGGTCCAATTCATACACCCCCAAACAACCATAACAACAGAAGTTCAGAACCTTGCCGTCGAACTCTTTTTTGATCGGGTAGTTGGTTTCCTTACCGCATAGTTCGCACGTGACTTTTTCTACCATAGCATCACCTGTCCAAAAGAAACTGATGGGACGAGGTTGGCGACTGCCAGCCCGCGTAAAACGGTTTGAATAGCAAAGAGCATAATCAGCGCTGCGGCGAAATATTGCAAGCGCCCGCGTAGTTTTGGACTTAGCAGGTTGGCGGCCAGACCGAAACCAAGCAAGGTCGGGATGGTGCCGAGACCAAAGGCCAGCATGGTCAACGCGCCGCCCCACGCTGACTGTGTCCTCGCCGCGACAACCAGCATCGCAAACACCAGTCCGCATGGCAGGAAGCCCCAGAAGAATCCCAGCGTCCACGAAGAGAGAAAACTGCGCTTCCCGAACAGGCCGCGCATTCTCGTCATCGGCGAGATTTTTTGGGACACCGAGGCCAGCGCCAGTTCAATCGGCGGCAGGATGCCCATCAGGCTGAGTGAGACAACGAACATGGCCAGCCCGACCAGAATGGAGAAAGCGCCCTGCCAGCCGAGCAGCCCGCCCGCCTGATTGAGCAGCGAACCAGCCAGGCCGATCACTGCTCCGAAGATGGTGTAGGTTGTGATGCGCCCAAAATGTACAGGGGCAAGGCTGGCGATGCGCGCCAGAAGGCCCGGTTGTTTTCCATCCGCCTTGGCTTGCGCGGACTGTCGCGCAGAGTAGATGGCGACGATCCCGCCGCACATGCCGATACAATGTCCGAAGCTGCTGATAAGCCCGGTGATAAAAGCCAGCGCCAGATTACTGAGCAGCATTTTATTTACAACCAGACATCGAAGTATACCGATTGGGTCTTTGCGCCGCGCGTGATGACCACTTCGATTCGCCACGGACCGCGCATGGTGAACTGGCCTGATGCGGAGTATTTCCCATTGGAGGCCGCTGTCAGCGGGAATTGGTTCGGCGGCATCCACATGGTCGGCATCGTCAGATTCACGTTGACCGTTGCATCGCTAATCGCCTGCCCATTGGCGTCGGTCAGCGTCACTTCGAAATCAGATGGATTGTATCCGGTCGGTGGATATGGATTGAGTGTGATCGAAACGGTCATGTCGCCTGCCTGTTGCACTGCCATGTTTTCAGGCAATGACGTGGCTGCGGCGTTGGCCGGGGGCGGGATCGGCCTGCCATCCGCTGAAACCGCCACCAGACCACCCGCCGCCTGCGATGTTTGCGATAACATGTTCGAGCGCCTCATGTTCATGACCATGATGGCTACTACGATCACAAGTACGATAACGCCGACTGCTATTATTTTTTTGCCCATGGACTGTGCTCCTGCTTACAAATTGTTTATTGGGGATCACTTTACAGCCGCCAAGCATATCACTGGTGGCTTTCCCCTATGTGAAGATTATGTAAAGGATTTTGGCTACCCTACATCCAGAAAAACCGGTGTCGGATATCAAAGCTCATCGCTACACAATCTTTATTTCTTTAAACTCGGATCATTTCTATGCGCCAGTGTGTCAATGGTCATTTGCCAGGAACCCTCGAAGCGTGTCTAAGAAGTAGCATACCATTCTGCTTCTCCATCATCTCCCACTCATATACGCAAAGTAGTGTTTATAATCGACAGACCTTTTCAGGTAATTGGCTAGTGAGACTGTAGCAGCTCAACCAACAAATTCCATACTCGCGTCACAGATGGAATATACAACTTCTCGTTTGGAGAGTGTGCATTCTTTATCGTTGGACCGAGCGAGATCATGTCCATCTCTCCGCATCGTTCGCCGATAATTCCGCACTCCAGACCTGCATGGATGATCTTGACTTCGGGCTTTTGACCAAAAAGTTTCTCATATGTTTCGACTGACTTCTTTAATAGGTCTGAATCCATGTTTGGTTTCCAGCCGGGATATCCGTCTATATGATTTACCTGCGCTCCTGCCAGTTTAGCGACAGCCTCTATGCGGCGGCTCAATTCATCAAGGCGCGACATCA
This sequence comes from Chloroflexota bacterium, assembly GCA_021840275.1. GTDB lineage: Bacteria > Chloroflexota > Anaerolineae > Anaerolineales > Villigracilaceae > Fen-1038. Next base: position 21,569 of record JAKBYW010000001.1, read on the forward strand.
TGGAACTACGCTGGCTGGATGTAATCTGTAACGAGTCGTCCATCATTTCAACTTTTGCCAGATTATTGGATGTTTCTACAAACCCTTCAATGCTATCCGACATGTGAGCAACGCCGTGAGGCAGTGCCATCAGCAGCCGGATAATTTTTTCTGTCTCTACAATGCTGGTCACTTCATAGTTGTTGCCATCTTTTTCCGATATGAGTCTTATTCGCAGATCAGGATCAGACCTGGAAAACTCCTCCAGCAACTCTTTTTCAAGCAAGGCGATTTGGTCTTTGCAATCACCCAGCTTTTCCTCCGGGCAGACAAAGACCGCTTCGGCTTGACGCGGGATGGCGTTATGAGCAGTGCCGCCTTGAATTAAGCTCAATTGAATTGGAACGGTTCTCTGGATGCGGTCCAAGGTCCGCGCCAGAATCTGGTTGGCATTGCCGCGATGTTTATGGATTTCCGCGCCGGAGTGTCCACCTTGCAATCCATCGACCACGATGCGTAATCTTTTATGATTAGGAGATGGCAATTCACAAGAAAGGGGTAATTGGATTTGAGTCGTGATTCCACCCGCACACCCAACGAAAAACTCGCCTTCATCTTCCGAGTCGAGATTGATCAAGGTCTTGCCGCGAATCAAGTTTGGATCAAGATGAGACGCGCCTCCGATACCGACTTCCTCTTCGACAGTGAAAAGCAATTCAAGAGGTGGATGGAATACGTTCGTATCTTCGACCAACGCCAGAGCGAGAGCAATTGCGATTCCATTATCCGCGCCGAGAGTCGTCTTGTCTCCCCGAAGCCAGTCACCATCTACAATGCAACGAATGGGATCGCGCAGGAAGTCATGGGGGGAATCTGATGTTTTTTCACAGACCATGTCCATGTGTCCCTGGAGCACAACCGCCGCTCTGTCTTCATATCCCGCACTGGCTGGAACTTGTATGACCAGATTTCCAGCAGAGTCGGTTAGGGTCGAGCAGCGAAGCTCCATAGCCCATTCTTGCAGCCATGCGGAAATTTTTTGCTCGTGTTTTGTCCCGCGCGGGACGGAAGAAATTTGTTCGAAACGTTCGAGAATACGTTCAATGGGTTCCATGTGTTTATCCATTTCCAGGTGAAATATAAGACATGCGCTCGCCTACCATCTGGATGAGAGCGCGGCTCCAGGCATTTTCTTCATTGTCGTTCAACAGATCGCGCCGTATAGCATCGCGCTTCAAGACGTAATTGCGCATGTCTTCTGATAATTCTTCAAGATGTCTTGATTGCTCCTCCAGCAGAAAGTCCCGAATATCATCTGTAGGATTCGCAACCAGCATTGCCTCGAGATGGGGAAGGCATAACCCCAGTGCATTTTGATAATAGACCTTTCCGTCAGATATCTTCATGTATTCAAGGAATTTTTCCACCTGCACACGTTGCATCCTTTCCAACAACGCGCAGGCAGCGCAAGACTTTTGCCTGGATGGCCTGCCTTTACTATGATCGCCGCGCATCTGCTTTAACTGGACTGCGATAGACTCGATTAGCGGCGTATACATCTGGTTGATTGTACTCGCGGTGGCCATGTCACGAAACTGCCAGGCGTGTACCTGGCACAATCCGCCGCCTGCAAGAAAATCCTGCTGTTCTTCTGCTCCAACCTGTTGCAAATCCACGAAGTAATCGAACAACTCCTGGCGCAATCCAGCGCAGATTGGGCAGGTGCGGGTTTGGGAAAATCCCCGTTTCCTGGGCGGCGTGGAATTTTGTTGAGGCTGGTTTTGTTTTTTGAGGATTGTTGCGGAATTTATTTTCTCCTTCAGTGTAATTGAAACGGATTGTTCACCCTTAAGCAGTGTATCGCGCAGATCCGTCGCGGCGATCTGAATCGGATTTAATCGTTCCTGTAACGAAGCTTTTACTTCTTGTCCTGAAATCGCTGACGACAGGATATGAATCAGATGATCCAGAACCGAAACGGACAAAGAGCGATTCTTTTCATTGACTAAAAACGCTTCCAACGCCGCTTCGAGTTGGTCAATGCCACTCTCAGTTTTTCCTCCCCCCGTTTTATCGGTCAGGGCCTGCCGCGCCGAAATCGGGAAGAATGGAATTCCATTTGTACCCAGAACGTCCTCGACGTTTGTTCGAACATAGTCGAGCACTTTCGCGCGTTCCGTGGGAGATACCAGGTCCATCTTATTGACAACAACAAAGAGTTTGCGCACGTAAGTGGAAACGTCGCGTAGGAAATCCTGTTCCGCTTGACTGAGCGGCGCTTCTACACTGGTTACGAAGATGACTGCATCCGCTTCGGGCAGGAACTCGTAAGTGGTCGCAGTGTTTTCGATGCGCGAGGAGCCGACGCCGGGCGTGTCCACGAAATGCACGCCCCGCCGTAAAAATGGAACCGGCAGCTCGATCCGCGCTTCGATCAATCCTTTTTCATTGCCCGGATTACCTTCTTCTGTGACAAAATCAGGCAGATCGTTAATCGTGACTTCCTGCTCCATGACCCAATCTTTCCGGACGAGAGCAATGCGTTCCTGCGGGCCATAACACAAAGTGGTAATGGCCGAGGTGAGTGGCAATAGGCCGGTGGGCAGCAAATCTCTTCCGATGATCGCGTTGATGAGCGAACTCTTGCCGCGTTTGAATTGCCCCAGGACAACAAGATTGAAGCGATCCGCCGCCAGTTTTACCTGCAATGCCCGGCATGCATCCTCCCAGTTCTCGGATTTTTCCATCTTGAAATTCTGGCGCGCAGCGCGGATCAAATCGGCAATTTGCTGTTTGATAACAGTGTATTGACGGAACGATTTTGTTTTTTCCATATCTATTCTCTTGGATATCAATGATCCATATTTTGAAGAAAATCATTAGCAGGATGCTTTTTAACGGGTAAAGTATCCCGACGTGAAAATCCAAATATACGGGCTGATGAATAAAGCCGCCATCATAAAAATTCTCAATATTCTTAATTGCCCAACCCGCCACTTTATCCTTTCAGCGCCTTCGAAAAGCCGCAACAGATCAGTCAAATCATTGATAAGAATTTTGGAAAATCTCCTCGCGATGGGAGAACTGTTCTTCAGGAATGATATTCCCACATCTGCTGCTTTTAGCGCTATGCCGTCATTTAATCCGTCTCCGACCATCCCCACGCAATCACCTTTTTGCTGGAGAAGCCTGATCAGGACGCCCTTTTGCGAGGGGATTAGTCTTGCAAACACGGAGCAATACGAAGCTTGTCTGGCGACCTCCTTCAATTCCATTCTTTCAATTGTTCCCCCGGTCAAAACCATCGTTGAATCTTTCGCGATGCTGCATTCTTCGGCAACCCTTCCTGCTGTTTCCGCCCTGTCCCCGGTGAGCAGGATGTTTCTTATGCCTTTTTCCGTCACACTTTTTATGGTCTCCCGGACTCCGGGCCGTAATGGATTCTCCAATTGGAGCAGGCACAGAAACGTATAATTTTTGGATGTTATATCGGATGTATCAGTTGAGTACGCCAGCGCAATTGCAGTATCGCCACTTCGGTTGATTGCCTGCATATTCGAGAGGTTCAATTTCCAAAACTTAAGATTCATCTTTTTCTTGTCGCCGGTTGCGGTCATATAATGATCGCACATCCCCAAGATCACACCGGGATCGCCTTTGGCAAAAAACTGTTCCTTATCATCCAGTTCGAACCCGCAGACCATATACCGATTTTCAGAATCAAAAGGTTTGTCATAGATGCGTTTGGAGTGCAGGAATAATTCCCTTGCATCAACCCCCTTTTTAATGGCAAAGGATATTAACGCCTTGTCAATTGGATTTGCCAGATCCAGCTTTTCAAAGAACAAAACATCATTGCACAATGCGCATGCAATTTTGATCCAATGAAATGCGCTTGCATCGATGGTTGATACATCGTCTGCGTTCGATATTTCGCCTGCCAAATGAATATTTTTGACTTCCATCTGACGCGTGGTTAAAACCCCCGTTTTATCCAAACAGAGGATGTCAATTTGACTCATCTGTTCCAGGGCTCTCATGTCCTTGATTTGAATATTGAAACTCTCCAAACTCTTAAGTTCACTTGAAACAGGGAGATACCTGAAAAGATCATCGTTTTGCAGCAATATGAGAGAGAAAGATAACAACAAGTACAAAGCGATCACACCAATAACATTATTTGATTGTGTCGCTTGAATAATGAAGGCCGGCAGGAGCAATAAAACGAGGCCAAGGTATTTTTTATTAATGAACTGGAATTTGTAAATATGGTTTTGTTCCGAGCTTTGACTTAGAATCTTTCCAAATTCCGTTTGTTCCCTGGTTGCAACGACAACTCCTTTCCCTGTTCCTCTGATTATTCTGCTCCCCATATAGATGATGACATCCACCCCCACCCTTTTGAGAACCGGTAAAAGCTCGCCGGTAATATCAAATTCATCGACTTCCAGCCCATTTGCTTCAACAAGATTAAGGTCGGCGGGAACGACATCAGCCGTCTGCAATACCACCATGTCATTCTTGCACAGATGGTCATCCTCTATATTTATGAGTTTTCCATCCTTGACGATTGTCACAAGATTACTGTTCATAAGTGCCCTATGCTCTTTTTATTCGCCTACACACAAGACACGCACCGAAAGGGAATTAAAAACCTCTACTGAAGAACATATTCAGTAGAGGCCATCAGCTATGGAGCTAGCGGTTGAATAAATTCAGAGCGAGCCTCATCGCTCAAACCTATAAAATTTTACCACGACCCTTGCCTCAGGTGATCAAAAGCCATTCAACGGGAGTTGAGAGAACGGCTAAGGATTCATTGGCACGATCTCAAGAGTCTGAACTCCTCCCTGTGTCACTTCTGCATAAGCATAATTTCCCTTTGAAAGCGGACCCGGGTTAATAATCTTTGTATTCCCGATTTGATCGATACCAACTCCTTCGTGAATATGTCCTGTAAAACATATCAGTGGTTGATTTCGTTCGATAAATTTGCGAACGGTTTTACTGCCAACATGTACTTTTCCTTGCGCTAAGTCGTTTTGAGTGCCATAGGGAGGTTGGTGACAGATAAGAATATCAGGCTCACCAGGAAGCAAATTCGAATTTATCTCGGTAAAGAATGTTTCAAAATCAGCTTCTGTAATCTCATTAGGAGTTGGCACAATCCCAGGCAAGGATAACCCCATGCCGACGAAAGTGAGACCTTCTCGTCGAATATGTCTTCGATGCAGATTTATGCTTTCTTGGGAAAGATAATTTTCGATTTCTGGTGTGTCCCAATTTCCTGGTATTGCCAAAACCGAGGCATTAAATCTTCGGACAAGCTGGACCACTTGGCTGGCATCCTGTGCAGGTCCACCATTGGTGAGATCGCCGACGAGTAAAACCAAATCAACCTGGGAGAGGTTGTTGCTAATTTCTGAAAGGCTGGTTAAGCCATTGTGTAAATCAGGGAGAGCTATGATTTTCATTGGCTTCTATAGAATAGTCAAGACGATATGTCGCTTGCATCGACCATTCTACCCTGATCATCTCTTCTGTTCCGTTGATAACGGAATATTTAACTCTTTGTCTATTGTTGCAACCAAAGGCAATTAGCAAAACGTCGGTTTCCAAAGTACTCCTTTCATTTAGTTGATTTCGTATCACTCCCGCTTCAGATACTCTCAAGAGTCTTTTCTGTGCTCCCTGCTTTTCAATCATGATAAACTAGCTTTGTTCCCCAAAACATTATAGGTTGCGATGTAATCACAAGAGAACGCTGTATTTTAACGACATATTTTCCACCGAAGAAAGAAAAAGTACCAAAATAGTTGGTATATTTACCCAATTTCCCGCTATTTTACACATTGAGAAGATATGAAAACTCTTTCAGCCACCGCTCAGGCAAATCCAAATATTGCTTTGGCGATGTAATCCCAAGGGAACACAATATTTGGTGTCAGCAAGACTAGTTGTGCCCATATATGGAGGTTCCAGCCAAATGAACTATGTCAACAATTACGCTCCCTCCTTCCAGGGAGCGTAATTGTCTAAAGAAAGGTGCTGTGAATCCTTGAATGCGGGAATACATACATTGGATATGTTATTCGTGTTTGGCGAATAGCAAAAGACTGATCTAAGCGCGCGCCTCAAGGCTATACATCTGATGTATAGTCGAGCAACTTAGCGGAAGAAATACTCACTGCGGCATAATTTTATACGGTTACTTATACCCGTATACATGATATATGCCGCGCTGGGCAACTTTGCATTCAACTTTGAAGCTAAAAATATGCGATTTGGGAAATGAATTTAATACTAACCTGACTTTCACTTAGGTTGCTCGCGACCATCGCTATTGGCAGATAAAGTAAGCCACTTGGAATAACTATTTTTGTTTCAGCAATCTTGCTGAATTTCCCATGATGCCAATGTCGGGCAGGGATTGCGCTGCGGCGGCAAGGACGGGAGGAAGTATGCCAATCGCCGCAAGGGACAATCCTACAAGGTTATATACAGTGGTGAACGCCAGATTCATTTTGACAATGTTCATGGTGCGCTTGGCGATCTTCAAGACATCGGGTACCAAATTCCAATCTTCGCGCATGAGGGCGATATGAGCTGCTTCGATGGCGACATCCGTGCCTGCCGCGCCCATTGCGATACCAATATTCGCCTGGGCAAGCGCGGGTGCGTCGTTCACGCCGTCGCCGATCATAACAACGATGTGTCCCTTTGCCTGATATTCCTTCACCACATCGATCTTGTGTTCTGGAAGAAGATTGGCACGATAGGAGACTCCCAGTTTTTCTGCAAGCGTGGCAGCCGTTCTTTCATTATCACCTGTGAGCAGTTCAATATGTCGAATGCCGAGGGAACGAACTTCAGCCAGGGCGGCCGGCACTTCGGAACGTAATGTATCTGCTGCCGCAAACACGCCCACTAATTCCTGATCGCGTTCCATGAATAAGAGGGTTTTGCCCTGTGCTTCCAGGTCTGCGGCGATGGGCAACGACACGGCAGAGGGGATCATGCGTCGATTACCGACTCGAATGGTTTGAGAATTGATGATCGCCTGGACGCCATGTCCTGGCACGGCTTCGAATTTCTCGGGTTCGATCAACGCGGCATTTTCCTCACGAGCAAGGACGCGTACCGCTTCCGCCAGCGGATGTTCGGAGTAACGTTCGGCAGAGACGGCAAGGCCAAGCAGGTCTGCGCGTGACAATCCGTTCAATGAAATTACATCAGTTATTTGCGGTTGACCGAGGGTGAGCGTGCCGGTTTTATCCACGAGCAGAACATCAGCTTTTGCTAATAATTCGAGATACTTGCCGCCCTTGATCAGCAACCCGCGTTTGGCACTGGCGCCCACGGAGGCAAGCATGGCAACCGGTGTTGCCAATGCGAAGGAACAGGAACAGGCAACCAACAGAACAGCGGCGGTTGCCAATGGGTTGCGGCTGATCAGGAAAGTTAATGCCGCGATGATGGCAACCACTGGAAGATACCAGGCGCTGAATTTGTCGGCAACTCGTTGAACATCGGCACGATGCGCTTCTGCCTCCTCCACCATCTTGACCACGCGCCCAAAGGTCGTATCCGTTCCAATCCGCTCAGTGCGGATACGCAGACTGCCCAGTTTTGCAATTGTCGCTGCATATACATGGGTTCCGCTTGCGGCTTCAACAGGCATGGATTCGCCGGTGATGGCGGATTGATCGATAGTCGCCTGTCCGCTGATGACTTCACCGTCCACAGCGATCTTTTCGCCTGGACGCACGGTAATTGTTTCACCAAGTTTCACCTCCGCGACAGGGATCTCCACTTCCATCCCATCGCGTTCCACGCGGGCGGTCTGCGGGGCAAGGGAGGTTAATTCTTTTACCGCGCGGCGGGCGGATTCAGTGGTGAAGTTCTCTACATAATCGCCGACACGCATGAAGACAACCACAAGTGCTGCTGTGACCCATTGACCGACAACCAGCGCTGCTATCACACCGATGGTCATCAGAGTGTGCGAAATAATCTGGCGTTTCAATGTGGCGCGAATCACGTTCATAAAGACAGGGTAGCCGCCTGCCAGTACAATCACAACTCCAATTGGGAAGGGGATCAGGTCATTGAGAAAATCGAACAAGCCCAACCCTTCGCCGAAGATCACCACACTCAAAATGATGGCAAACACGCTGACCAGTAGGATCGTCAGTCGGCGGTTGAAATCGCCCATCGAGACGGGGTCAGCTTTGGGGGAGTCTGAGGCGGGCACATCATATCCTGCACCCTGAACGGCGGTGCGGATGGTAGTCATATCCACCTGCGCAGGGTCAAGTTTCACCACGGCTTTTTCCGTGCCGAGGAAAACATTCACGGATTGCACACCTGGCAGTTTTTCGATGGCATGTTGAACATGCTGTGTGCATTCAGCGCAGTCCATGCCGGAGATGGGGATTTCTAGAGTTTGCGGGTTAGCCATTGTTGGAATCCTTTACGTTATAGCGTGTACATTCATAAACGCCTTTGGCAACATCAGCGAGAAGTTCGTCTGCTAATAGAAGCAGTTTTGCGACGCGATCATCGCTCAGGGAGTAGTACGAGAAGCGTCCCTGTTGGCGGACCGTGACCAGTCCGCAATCGCGCAGACAGGATAAGTGGTTGGAAACATTGGGTTGGGTGAAACCTGTGGCTTGCACCAGATCGCTGACGGTTCGCTCCTGTTCAAGCAGTGCTTCAAGGATGGAAAGACGGGAGGGGTCGGCGAAGCCGCGAAAAAGTTTGGCTTGCAAGTCAATGCTGGAAGTTGTGGATGTCAACATATTTCATTGTATCACTATATCAGTATATAATGATATTATAATCAGAGAGATTAAACTGTCAAGGATCGTTAGGACTCTTTCACATGTTCTACATAACTTCTATACATTGGGCGAGTATCCTGTATGAAACTTCACAAACAGGAGATTGCACATGAAATTCCTAAAAATCATTCTTGGTCTGGTTGCCGCTGGCGCCCTGTTGGCGGGCGGATTTATGGCAGGCGCGTTCATCACACAGCCGCGCGCCGCGAGCTTCCCCGCGCAACAGTTTGCCCAACCGACGTTCATTCCGCAACAGCAATATCAACCCACGATAGTTCCACAACAACAAATTCAACCCACAGTGGTTCCACAACAACAAATTCAACCCACAGTGGTTCTACAACAACCCCAGGTTACGCCAATTCCGCAGACAACCCTGCCTGCCATTCCACCACAGGACCAATGGAGACCAGGCATGTGGATGATGGGTTCCCAGGGAGAATGGGAACATGGTTGGATGACGAATCCGAACTACTCACAGCAGGGACAACCAGGCTGGGGCATGATGCACGATTGGGAGGACCACAACTGGAGTGGAATGCACGGCGGCATGATGAACGGATATGGTAATGGTTCGCAGGCGAATCCGAATTGGAATTCCACGCCGACTGTACCCAACGGCTCGCCGTATTATCCCACTCCCTCGACTCCTGTTTCATTCAGGAATAACGTCCAGCCCATCTTTGTCTCGCGCTGTATCGCCTGTCACGGCGGGACAAATGGGTTGTATCTTGACACATACGATAACGTGAGGAAAGGCGGCGTAAACGGCGCGGTCATCATCCCTGGTGATGTATACAACAGCCGTCTTGCTTACTACGTGTACAGCGGCTACATGCCCTTCCGCAACGCGCCTCTCACTCCAGCGGAAATCCAAACCATTTTGGATTGGATCGCGGCGGGCGCTCCCAACAATTAGCCTGAAAGGAAATGATAAAATGAAAAACATTACCCTCTGGATCGTGATTGGCGTAATTGCCATCTTCTTACTTGGCTTATTTGGCGGCATGTTCATGCCGTTTGGATGGAACAACTCTGCTTATGGTTACGGCTGTGATGGCTGGAATGGATACGGTATGATGGGCTATCGCGGCTTTATGCCTATGATGGGTGGCTGGGGCATGGCGCCTTTTGGATTTTTTGGCATGGCGCTCATGTGGCTCATTCCGCTCGGCGTTCTTGCGCTCATCGTCGGCGGCATATTCTGGCTTGTACGCACCCTCACACAAAAGAAGGCTTCCCCATCCTAGTCGAACTCGAATAGCAGGAGATTGATCTTGGCAGACAAAATTTTAGTCGTAGAAGATGAAGCGCACATCACGCGCACCCTGCGCTTATATCTTGAACAGGCTGGCTACCAGGTTGCCATCATTGCCGATGGCGCGCTGGCAATGCCAGCCTTTCGGCATGAAAAGCCAGACCTGGTCATTTTAGACCTGCACCTGCCTCATGTGGATGGCTGGGAGGTCTGCCGCCAGATCCGCCACGAAGCGGATACGCCAATCATCATGCTCACTGCCCGCAGCGAAGAGAGTGACAAATTGATCGGATTGGAATTGGGCGCGGATGATTACGTCACCAAGCCGTTCAGTCCGCGTGAAGTGACGGCGCGTGTGCGTGTGGTCCTGCGCCGAAGCCGTGGACAGGTGCAACCGCCGCCCATCCTGCGCGCCGACACGCTCATCCTGGACCTGGAAGCGCATACCGCAACCAAGGATAACAAGCCTCTTGATCTGACGCCCACCGAATACGACATCCTAGCCGCGTTCATGCGCCATCCTGGGCAGGCATTCACCCGATTGCAGTTGGTCGAGGCCGCGCAAGGTATGGCTTATGAAGGCTACGAGCGTGTGATGGATCAGCACATCAAAAACCTGCGCGCCAAAGTGGGCGACGATGCCCGCACGCCGCGATTCATTGAAACAGTGTTTGGCGTGGGCTATCGTTTCTCTGCGGAGTTTCGTCATGATGCGTAGCCTGTGGCTTAAACTGATGGGCGCATTTCTGCTGGTCGTGTTGATCGGCGGCGGCATCGATACCTACCTGGTCAGCCGTTCAACCCAGACTCAATTCAGCCAGTTTGTCAATCAGAATGGCAGGGCGTTCGTGCGGCAACTTGCCCCAACTCTGGCGCAATATTACGCCAGTCATGGAAACTGGCAGGGAGTGGAGAGCTTGCTCGATAATCCCTGGGGTAGCATGATGATGAATGATGGCATGGGGATGATGGGAGAAAATGATTGGGACATGTGGCAGGGCGGGAATGGAGTGAGGGACATGGGTTCCAATTCAAGCCCTTGGAGCATGATGGGAGTGCGCCTCCTGCTTGCCGATGCGCGGGGGACCATCGTCGCGGATAGCGCGGGGCAGGATGTTGGAAAGACGATCTCCTCGGCTGACCTTGCAGTTGGTGAGCCAGTTCTTGTTGGAAATCAACAGGTGGGAACAATCCTGCCTCTTTTTGCGGGAACGACCGCGCCCAATGCAGCAGATGACTTTGTCTCATCCGTCAATCACTCCACCTGGCTGGCTGGAGGTATTGCCGCGCTCGTCGCCTTGCTTCTTGGCTCCGTTCTATTCTTTCAAATCGTTTCACCTGTACAGCGGTTGACTTCCGCCGCTCAGAAAATCGCGGCTGGAGATTTAAGTCAGCGCATTCCAACCCAATCACAGGATGAAATTGGCACACTGGCAACATCCTTCAACCAGATGGCAGACTCACTTGCAAAACATGAGGAATTGCGCCGCAACCTGATTGCCGATATCGCGCACGAACTGCGGACGCCGCTTACGGTTATTCAGGGAAATCTTGAAGCCATGCTGGATGGGGTGCTGCTAGCCAGCCCGCAGGAAATTGCAACCCTTCGGGATGAAACGGCATTGCTGGCGCGTCTCGTCTCAGACTTGCGGTTGCTTTCGCTGGCGGAAGCGGGTCAACTGAAGCTAGAGCGCGTCAAAACCGACCCTGCGGAACTGGTTGCGCGCGCGGTGGAACCGTTCCGCCTGCAAGCGCAGTCCAGCCAGGTTGAACTGGCAATGGACATTAAATCGAATCTGCCTCTCATCCATGTGGATGCAGACCGTATCGCGCAGGTGATTCGCAATCTGGTGAGTAATGCTTTGCGTCATACGCCTTCAGGAGGGCGGGTGAAAGTAGCCTGCGGCAAAGATAATTCCCAAAGCCTTTTCATCACGGTATCTGATACAGGCGAAGGTATTCCACCTGATGATCTTCCCTTTGTCTTTGACCGCTTCTACCGCGCCGACAAATCCCGTTCACGCGCGAGCGGCGGATCAGGGATTGGACTTGCGATTGCCAAACAACTGGTCGAAGCGCATGGCGGGAAAGTATGGGTGGAAAGTCAGCCAGATTGCGGGGCAACATTTGGATTTACATTGCCATCTTGACGAGTCCTCGATAGCGGGTATATAATCTCAAATAGTTGAGCAACTATTCAACTATTTGAGATTTACATGACAACCCTCCTAAAAATCTTTCTCCCCATTTACTTCCTGTTGTTCTTCGGACTTGCCATGTTCTGGCGTTCGTATATCGCGTGGAAACGAACAGGCATCAACCCTTATAAACTGGGTAAGGGCGATACCGTTCATGACTTCGTTGGCAAACTGTTTCGTCTGACCTTGATCGCCACTGCGTTGATCGTGTTCGTGTTTTCCTTCATGGATCAGTATTATGAATGGCTTTCTCCCATTGCATGGATAAATTCCTCCGTGCTGATGATCCTCGGGATCGCATTGCTCGTTCTGGCTTTGATCTGGGTGCTGGTTGCCCAGCTTCAAATGGGTGATTCGTGGCGCATCGGCATTGATGAAAAAAGTGAATCCGTCCTCGTCCAACACGGCTTGTTCGGCGTTTCACGCAACCCCATCTTCCTGGGGATGCTGGTCATGCTGGTGGGTTTGCTGTTATTATTGCCCACCGCTATCACCCTGACAGTAACCGTACTTGGTGTCGTCTTGATCCATGTCCAAGTGCGACTGGAAGAGGCTTTCCTCACAGAAAAATATGGTGAGGACTACCGTAAGCACCAAATGAGTGTGCGCCGCTGGTTCTAATCATGGCAAAGGATAAGGTCACCCCTGAAGTCGCCTCTGATCTCGCCAACCTGTTCGATGCGCTGAGCGACCCGACCCGTATTCTCATCATCAGCGCTTTGCTCGATGGGGAGGTTGGTGTCGGCGAACTGGTGGAGCGCCTGGGGTTGACCAAGTCTGCCGTTTCGCATCAGTTGCGCGGACTGCGCGACAAGCGCCTCATTCGCACACGCAAACAGGGGCGTAACGTCTTCGTTTGTCTCGATGATAATCATGTGATCGAACTGTTCAAACGCGGTCTCGACCATGTTCTTCATGGATAATATGATGAAAGCACTCCGACGACCCTCTCTGGCTCTCCTCCTCGTCCTGCTCTTGATTGGCATTGCAGGACATCTGCTTGCACCAGTCGGCGGGTCACATCATGTTCTTTCTGAGTCCACCTGCGCTATCCATCACGGCATGAATTTGCCAGCGAATCTTCAATCCTTCTGGAACGAGTCAAGTCTTGCTCCTGAACCGACCAATGACGATAACTGCGTCCTGAATCTGGTCCTAAAAATTTCCCATCCTCCTACCCTCTAATCTAAGATTGATTCATTACTGACCTGCCCATTTTATTGGGATGGGCATGAACTGTTTATCGTTATTATTCAAAAGGATTATGGTATGGAAAAAACAATCGAACTCGAATTCCCCCTCCTACTCCCAGGCATCGAAAACGAAAAGGATGAGTGTCTCCTCCGTCTGGAATCTTCTCTTCAAAATTACAAGGGGATTCTGCGCGCACATATCGAGCGCGAAAAATCCCCTGTGGACTTGTGTTTGCACTACGATCCCAACTTGCTGACTCTCTCCGATGTCAAACGCCTCGCCGAGCGCGCGGGTGCACAGATCGTCAACCGCTTCCATCACGATTCGATTTCCATCGAGAATATGGACTGCTCGGATTGTGCGAGGGTCATCGAACACAGTCTCGGACGAATGGATGGCATATTGTCGGTTAATGTCAACTACCCCGCTGAAAAGATGTGGGTCGAATATGATAATCAAAAGATCAATCGCGCATCCATTGAAAATCGTGTGCGCTCGCTGGGATATGAAATCCCAGTGGAGGGATTGCGTAGTTGGTATAAAGAAAACCGTGAAGTCATATTTAGCCTTACAGCGGGATTACTTGTCTTGTTGGGTTGGCTCGGACAGACCTTCTTCGGTTTGCCTGTGCTTGTTGCGACCATCCTATATCTAGCGGCTTATGTCTTCGGCGGTTGGGACATTTCACAACATGCCTGGCACGCAATCAAAGAAAAACATTTCGATACCGACCTGCTGATGGTGATGGCGGCGCTCGGCGCGGCGTTCCTCGGCGAGTTTGCCGAAGGCGCACTCCTGCTTTTTCTGTTCAGTCTCGGTCATGCTTTGGAGGAACGCGCGCTTGATCGTGCCCGCGCCGCTGTGCGTGCGTTGGCAGACCTTGCGCCCAAGATCGCCCTCGTCAGGCGTGACGGGAAAGAACAGGAACTGCCCGTTGAATCTTTGGGACTGGAAGATGTCGTCATCGTCCGCCCTGGCGTGCGTATTCCTGTTGATGGTGTCATCCTCACTGGAAACTCTGGCGTGGATCAAGCCTCAGTCACGGGTGAATCACTTCCCGTGGATAAAGTTCCTGGTGATCAGGTATTTGCCAGCACTGTCAATGGTGAAGGTGCGCTGGAAGTAAAGGTCACGCGCCTGGCAAAAGACTCAACACTCGCCCGTGTCATGAAAATGGTGGAAGAGGCGCAGGCCCAAAAATCGCCCACACAACAAACGGTTGAAAAATTCGAGCGGGTCTTTGTTCCCGCCGTGCTGGTACTGACTGTACTGGTTATCATCATTCCTCCATTGTTCGGCTTTCCGTTCCGCGAATCGTTTCTGCGTGCCATGACTCTCCTCGTCGCAGCTTCGCCTTGCGCCCTCGCACTTGGCACACCTGCCACGGTCCTCGCGGGCGTCGCGCAAGCCGCGCGTAACGGCGTTCTCGTCAAGGGTGGCGCGCACCTTGAAAATTTGGGTCGTCTCAAAGCCATCGCCTTCGACAAAACGGGCACGGTGACTCATGGCAAACCTGAGGTAACTGATATGGTCGTATTCCCAGCTTCGGGGTGGAAGGAGGCGGATTTACTGTCTCTTGCGGCGGGTGCGGAATCACGTTCCGCACATCCCCTCGCCCAGGCAGTCGTCCGCTCGGCTCAGACTCAGGGTTTGCCTGTTTCCGTTATGGACGAAGTCGAGTCGCTGACGGGACGCGGTCTTCGCGCCGTCTCGAACGGCAAAACCGTTTGGATCGGCAATCAAAAATTGATGGATGAAGTGGGCGCGCCGATCTCTCCCGATGCGCTCAATCACGCGCAATCGCTTCAAGGATCAGGGAAGACGTTGATGTGGATTGCGATGGACAAAATTTTGATCGGTTTGATCGCCCTCGCCGACACCCTGCGCACCGAAACCGCGCCGACCATGAAGGCCCTTAAAGCTGCCGGCGTAAGCCACACAATCATGCTGACTGGCGACAATGCGCGTTCGGCTTCTGCTATTACATCTGAAATCGGTCTAACTGAATTCCGTGCCGACCTCATGCCCGAAGATAAACTGACCGTGATCCGCGACCTTGTAAAAGAATATGGGCAGGTTGCGATGATCGGCGACGGCGTGAACGACGCCCCTGCACTCGCAAATGCAACGGTGGGAATAGCAATGGGCGGCGCGGGTACAGACGTTGCATTGGAGACTGCCGATGTTGCCCTGATGGGTGACGATCTATCCAAACTACCGTTTGCTGTTGGACTGGGTCGCGCCACCCGCGCGATCATCATCCAAAATCTTTTTATCTCACTCGGTGTGATTACCCTGCTCGTCATCGCATCCCTGACAGGCATTGTCAGTATCGGCATTGCCATCATATTCCACGAAGGTAGCACATTGGTCGTTGTCGCAAATGCATTGAGGTTGTTGGGATATCGAAAGTAAAAACGCATGAAGGTTTTCACAGATTAGGCGGTGAATACAGGTTCATTGACATTCATGATCACTATGATAGGAAGCCGGCTTACCAGTGTTTCGTTCGTGGAATCAAACTGTGTTGGGATTGAATAAAAATTTCATGTGGATAAATAATTGATGTTCAAACGTCAATTATTTATCCACTTATCGAAGGATTGTCTTGTTTTATGGTGCGCGTTTGTGGTTAGCTTATTCCATATGCAGTTGCACCCCATACCGCCCACGCGCTGCCTATGTTCTTTTGCGAAATTTATATCCGCATACATGATAAATAGAGGTCCCCAAGTGTCAAATTACTCAAACAATTACGCCTCTGTTACTTTGGGGTTTCGTTCTGGCCAAGCAGATGATCATTTCCTACAATAAGCGGGTGATTCATTTTCCTTCTTTCCTTTGACAAATTGCCCAGCGTGTAATGAGATAAGGGAACTGGTTTGTCGACAGGAACATATTACTCTTTGATAAAAGAATTAAGTGTGACCGATATAAACCTTGAAGAAGGAATCATAAATAGCGTTC
>JAKBYW010000051.1:0-8501 GCA_021840275.1 Chloroflexota bacterium
GTTTCGTTCTCCTGAACCAAAGTGGTTTCGTTCTCCTGAACCATGCTCATCAGTTTACAATTTCCTGGTCGTTTTTCGCAAGAGTCTTTCGGCCTGTTTTTTTCAAGACCTTTGTCCCTTTACAAAACGTTACTCTTGAACGCTAAACAAGTACAATAGTAAATACTGTTGTAGAACGGTTGTTCTAATCGTCAAGTACTCGATCTTGAATTTTCATTACACATTCCCCTGTATATTTTTGTTCGCACAAACCGCTGTGAATGATCGACGAGTGTGGAACTTATATTCGCCTTGTCCAATCAGGGTGATTGTACTTTTCTTGAACGAGTTCATCGGCGCGTGACTGTTCATTTGCAGATAATTCTCCCACTTCGAAACTTAATCCCAGCTTCGCTTCAAAGCCCCAAACTAAGGCCTGAGCGGCGTCATTCCAGAGGACTTCATGTCCGAGCACGGCTTGGACCGTGGTGGCGCGCAACAACAGTCGTGCCGCGGCGTCGAGGCGCGCGGAATCGTCAGGGAAGGTTAAGGCTTCGGTAATGCGCGCCAGGTTCCCGGTCAGGGGAAGAGAGCCGTGTTGTAAAACACCTTCCTTGCGACGCGCCTGCGCCGATCCAATTAGCTTTTTTCTGTTCACAGTAATTTCATACGCCGACGGTACTTCGAAGCAAACGGGATTCGGCGTTTCATGGCTCGGACCGGTATCTTCTTTTATTTCAACACTCAAAGGACGAGTGCGGGCCGGCAATCCCAGCGCCTCGACCGCTTGCAGTAGTGCAGCAGACAGCCGGTTGTAACTCTCCAGAATCGAACCGGCTACGCGCGGTTCATCGGCAGGGGCAATGATGGAGTATGTGATCTCGTCCGTGTGAAGGATGGCGCGTCCGCCGGTGGGACGACGAACAACATCCCAGCCGCGCTCTTCGAGACGAGCGACATCAACGTCTGCAAAGGACTGGGCCTGACCGAGCGAAAGGCAGGGCGGATCCCACGCGTAAAGACGCAGGGTCGGGATTGCTTCGCCGCGTCCAATGTGCTCGAGGATCGCCTGGTCCACGGCCATGTTCCACGCGCCGTGCGCGGAATGAGTGTTCAAGAGTCGCCAAGTGTCGGTCATAGGCAGATATTTTACTCGCAGAAATCTGGATTTTTTCGAATTCTTTTCTCCGTATTCTTCATTCTCGCATCCGTTCACCCGTTCGATTTCACCCAGTAACTCTTCGGCTTGCTTTTGCAGTTTCTCTTTGTATTTCTGCGTCTTCTTTGCCCACACCACTTTATGCGGATTGGAATTGGCTCCCACCTTTGTCTCGCCCCGGAAATGGTCGATCGTGTGGAAGTCAGGTTTATTCCTGCCGCCGATCCGCATAAATCCAATGTTTTCCCAGAGCGCTTTTTCGATCTGCCGCGATGAATAGATCTTCTGGGTGTAGGCATACACGATCACTTTCAACATCATCCTCGGATGATAACTGCTGGTCCCGCCTCCTTATGTATTTTGCCAGCGGCGGCTCGTTGCCCAATTCGCCCACTACTCGGTTGACCACCCGCACCAAATGCTGTTCGGGTATCAATTCTTCCAGACTCTGTGCCAAAGACTGAAACGATGGTCTGAACGCAATATTCCCATTTGATGATTTCTTCAGGCATTATTACTCCTTGTAATGTTATGGAAATGCCAGGCTACTTTTAACAGCGGCCACTACACGAGCATTTTTGTGACTGTTTCACATGAAACTTTATTGGTATCTTCTCAAAAAGAAGGGGGAAGTGGGGGTGTTTTGGGCGGGCAAGTCCCGCCCAAAACACCCCACACCCGCTTTATCGAAAAGATACCTTTATTGTTTGTCTGTGATGCGGACGAACAGAATATAGGAATAGACTACAGGAATCAAGGCTGCTCCCATGATAAGGGTCATCATCAGCCAGAAACCATTTTCTCCCAGAAGCAAACTGAACATGCTGAGAATCCCGGCACCGATGAACAATTTGCTGCCAAGTTTATGCGTCTCATCCCATACGGTTTCGTTGGCAAGGGTCCACGGCGTGCGGATACCGATAAAGTAGTTACGTTTGGCCTTAGACATCATGACTCCTGCAAATACGAAGATCAAACCTAATCCAGGGATCATCGCCAGTGAAATGCGGAAGGTATGGCCCAGGTTGTAAACCAGCGTCAAAATATGCATGTATAACATGAAGGCTACGACCAACACGATAAAGGCATTGAACGTATCCCGGAACTTTGCGATATTCTCTTTGAGCGGATCAATGGATGGAATGGCTAAAAATAGCAACGCCATACCGATGGTAATGAGCGGCATCAATGCCACGCCCCAGAAACGGGACATATATCCATTGACTTGATCGTTTGCATTCCAGTGCGACGCTACTTGTTCCGGCAGATGTGGATAGACCGCTATACTAATGGCAATGCCGATCAGGATCAATATTGTTATAACTGTAATTGAGAGTTTGGTAGACATAATATGTTCCTTTTACGGTTTCACGTGAAACCGGCTACTTGTCTTTTGGTGCGTTGTTCTGCGCCAAAGAAATCATGCCGCTTAGCCCGCCGAGATTCATCGTGTCCACCGCGGACGATGGCACAATGACCAGTGCGCCCTTCTCCTTCAAGCCCTCGAACAGCATATTCATGGCGCGTAGATGCAAAGCGGTCGGGTTATTGACGTAAGCTTTGGACGCCTCGGCAAACGATGCCGCGATCTGTTGCTCTGACTGACCGAGGATGACGCGCGCCTGACGTTCGCGTTCGGCCTGCGCCTGGCGCGACATGGCATCTTCCAGGTCCTGTGGAATGACAATATCACGAATCTCTACCGACTGGACCGTGACGCCCCAAGGTGTAGTTCGTTCATCGATGATGCGTTGAAGCTCCTCGTCGATTGCGGAGCGGCCCACGAGAATATCGGCCAGCATCATGCGTCCAATGATGTCACGTAGAGCGGTTTGGGCGGCCCACGAAATCGCGGCCTTGTAATCTTCGACCTCCAGCGCCGCCTTTTCGGCATCCCAAACGACCCAGAACAACACGGCGTCAACATCCACAGGAACCGTGTCTTTTGTCAGTGTTTTTTCCGCCGAGAATGGCGTCACCATCACGCGTCCATCGATCCAGGTTGTGACCGCATCAAAAATCGGAACGATCCAGAACAAGCCTGGGCCGCGCAGTCCGTGAAATTTGCCTAATCGCAGGACAACTGCCTTTTCCCATTGCGAAGCCACTTTGAGCGCAAAAAGAATGTAGACGCCAATCAGCATCCAGCTCAAAACCCAGGCGCCGATCAGTGCATCATTCACGTGCCCGTCCATAAAAATCGTACCTACTGCAGAAACGATCAGGAATAAGCCGAATAACGCACCGGCGATTGTGGAGATATGTTGGTCGGCCTGTTTGGCCTTTTTTCGATCAAGCACACTTTGAATAAGATTTGTTTTCATTGCATTCTCCTTTATGGGTTATTCAGTATCCTTATCCTGCGCTTCTTTCCAGGATTTCAATTGGTCGCCGACCATTTGGTTTATTTCTCGCCCTGAGAATCCCAGCCGCGTTGCCTCGCTGATGTAGCGCCGGGCTAGCGCTTCGAGCGATTCGCGACGCAAACGTTCGCTCACTTCCGGCGGCGGGATCTCTGTGATGTATGTGCCGCGTCCTTGTTGCGTGGAAATAATGCGGGCTTCATCCAATAAACGGTAGGCACGTGCCACGGTGTTGAAGTTGACGCGTAACTCCTCGGCCAGCGCACGAACCGTCGGTAATTGGTCACCCGGTTTCAGGGTCCCTGAAACGATGTGTTGTTGTATCTGTTCCACGATTTGCATGTAGATTGGCAGTCCGGAGTGGAAATCAAGATGAAGGGTGATTTGATGTTTATCAGCCATAATTGTATTATTGTATCATTGTAATAATTGTATGCAGGTCAATCTTTTTGTCAAGAGGTGAATAGCTTTCCGCTGCATGCGTGTCAATCCTGCCTTATTGGGCGTGGTAGAATCCAGCCGCAACTATATCAAGGAGATGGATTATGGAACAGAAGACTGGTACCTGGACTGAGAAAAAAGGCCTGGCTCAAATGCTTAAAGGCGGCGTCATCATGGATGTGGTGAACGCCGAGCACGCCAAGATTGCTGAAGACGCCGGTGCGTGTGCGGTGATGGCGCTCGAGCGCGTCCCCGCTGACATTCGCGCGGACGGCGGTGTGGCGCGCATGTCTGACCCCGATATGATCCTCAAGATCATGGACACGGTCAGCATTCCGGTGATGGCGAAATGCCGCATCGGTCATTTCGTTGAAGCGCAAATTCTTGAAGCCGTTGGCGTGGATTACATTGATGAATCCGAAGTGCTGACGCCCGCCGACGAGACCAACCACATTCTGAAGCACAACTTCAAAGTGCCGTTCGTGTGCGGATGCCGCAACCTGGGCGAAGCTCTGCGACGCGTCGGCGAAGGCGCGGCCATGATCCGCACCAAGGGCGAGGCCGGAACCGGTGACGTGGTTGAAGCGGTTCGCCACGCGCGCACCGTGCTGGGCGATATTCGTCATCTGACCACCATGGCTGATGACGAATTGATGCGCTACTCCAAGGAAATTGGCGCGCCGTATGATTTGGTCAAAGATACCAAGCAACTCGGACGAATGCCGGTGGTGAATTTTGCGGCAGGCGGCATTGCGACTCCCGCCGACGCGGCTCTGATGATGCAGCTTGGCGTGGATGGCGTTTTTGTTGGCTCTGGCATTTTCAAGAGCGGCGACCCAGCTCGTCGCGCCGCGGCCATTGTTAAAGCGGTGACGCATTATCAAGACGCATCCATCCTCGCAGAAGTCAGCAAGAATCTCGGCGAACCAATGGTCGGACGCAACGTTTCACAGATGCCCGAAGCCGAAAAGATCGCGGGACGAGGTTGGTAAATTTTTTAGCTGTTAGCGGTTGGCTTTTAGCTCTTAGATTGAGCCTTTGCTAATCGCTAATGGCTAATTGCTGATAGCTAATTATGAAAATAGGTGTTCTTGCTTTACAGGGTGATTTCGCTGAACACATCGTCATGCTCAAAAAGCTTGGCGTGGAAACTGCTGAAGTGCGCCTGCCCAAACATCTCAAAGGCCTCGACGGTTTGATCATGCCCGGCGGCGAATCAACCACCATCGGCAAACTGGCTGTGGCTTATAACTTAATGGAGCCGCTTCGCACCTTTGGTCAACGCCATGCGATTTGGGGAACCTGCGCAGGCGCTATTTTTCTCTCGAAAGATGCGCAACGTGAACAGCCCTTGCTTGAACTGATGGATATTCGCGTCGTGCGCAACGCGTTTGGACGTCAGGTGGATTCTTTCGAGACCGACCTCGACATCGCCGAATTGAAAAAAGCCACCGCATCTGAAGCCCTGTATCACGCTGTTTTTATCCGCGCGCCTATTATTGAATCTGTGCATGGTGATGCGAAGATTTTATCCGCGTTGGAGGATGGCCGCATCGTCGCTGCTCAACAGGGACATTTTCTTGCCACCTCGTTTCATCCTGAACTAACCGAGGACACGCGCTTCCACGAATACTTTCTTTCGCTTGCTGATTAAATGAGTTGAAGGTTGCAAGTTGAAAGTTTAGTCACGTACCAGAGCCTTCAACTTTGAACCTTCAACCTTAACCCTTAACCAAATGTCAATCCGTCCGCTCGATCTGCTTGATCTTCCCAGCCTTTACCGTTATCGCGGCGAAGCCGTCAGCCTCGACTCTGCCCGGCTGCTCACGCGCGGCAACCCGCTCGGTGCAGTCGGCATGTTGGCTTACATGAATCCGCGACGGCATGTTTACACGGCTGTTTCAGATAATGACGGGGCGACCCTGCTGGGCGGGATCACGCACACGAACGGCGACACATTTGCCAAGCTGCTTTACCTCGCCCCCGCCTCAGGCCTCGACCTTCCAACTGCTCCCGCATTAATTGATCATCTCTCCGCCCAAGCTGGACCTTGGGGTGCGTTCCATGCTCTCGCCGAAGTGGATGAAGGCAGTGATGCTTTTCCCGCGCTTCGCATTTCGGGATTCTCTGTCTATGCGTGGCAGAGGATGTGGGATGTGTCGAATATAACGGCGTCCGCTAACAGCGCAGACTGGATGCGGGTGAAATCCGTCAACCTGCCCTCCATCCAAAATCTGTACCATCAAATCGTCCCGCCTCTTTTGCAACCCGTCGAGCCAACCCCGAAAAACGCAACCGGATTTATGTGCAACGAGGGACCGAAATGTTATATCAACTTGTCGACGGGAACGATGGGCATCGTGCTTCATCCGTTGATCCACCCTGAATCAACCAATGTCGGTGAAAAGCTGGCGGCACTGGTGAGTTCCCTGCCCAGGCGCGGCAGTCGTCCGGTTTATCTATGCGTGCGTTCGTATCAGGCCTGGCTTGAGCCTGTGCTTGAAGACCTCGGCGCAAAAGTTGCAACCCGGCAGGCGGTGATGGTCAAACATTTGGTGCGCATGGTCAAAGGCGACCAAGCTGTGCGTGTGACCCAGCCCGCGGGTGTGACGATTCAGCCGTCTAGGGTGAGCCGCATTGAAAAATAGCTGTGCTTGTTCCACTTACTTCCGGGAACTTTCTTGGCTTACTTCTTAATTTGTTGATTCACTTATTAGCTGAATATGTGTGTCGTAATAGTAGTAGGACTTGTGGATAATGTGGATAAAAAGATTCTTGCACAAGGGATGGATGAAAAGAACCGGTACCCCCACATTTTGGATTTAGCGATTCTTTTCGGACTTTGCACGTTGTGGACAATCCTTGAATAGAATCCGGGCTGAATTCGGGTTCAAAGCTCGTTTCCATATTTTGGTCAAATCCATATGTTAGCCCCAAAATATGGGGGTTGATTTTGGGTGGTTTTTAGTTGATTTCTCGAACATTTGGGCATACTGTCCACAGGAGGGGGGCTTTATCCACAGTTTCTGCCGTGTTATCCACAGCTTGGACTTAATCGGGCGGAGTGGTCTAGCCTAAATGTAGGCAGGTTTACAGGCTTGTAGATGTTTCCAGACCGTTTAAACTGGCGATTTCGTCTAACCGAACCTCGATTTCGTCCAGATGATGATCGAGGGCCAAGACGCGCTCTTCGAATCCGGGACCGAGAAGCCCGAGTTGCTGACAAGCCTCTTTCCAAGATGTTGAGGCGGAAGCAGGCAGAACGGCAGCGCAAAGCGTCCAAGTATGGATCAAAGGCCAAAGGGCGGTCAGAGGCGTTTCGCCTTCGAGCAAGGCTTGCATGCCTTTTTCGTAGTAATTCAAGCGCGCAGCGCGAATCCGTATATCCGCTTTTTCGCTTTCAGAAGCGGCCAGGAATGCAAGCTTCCAATTATCGAGCCAATTGATCAGCGTGGAAGCGTCGATGTTTCTCACGCCAAGCAGGTTGAAGATGTCAGCGATGAAGTTGGGACGCTCGGCGGCTTTGGCGCGCTCTGGAAAATCCAGCAGGAGGCGGCGCTCGGACAAAGGCGCTCCGCTGATCTCGGCCACTGAGTTGGCGGCGTGGTTGATGACACGCAAAATTTGCCTGACCTGGGTTGGCCCGGCTTTTTCGTTGCCGATGTCCATCAGATCAATCCAACCTTTGCGGGCTTCGGTGAGCAACCTACGCGAACGTCTGAGCACGAGGGCAGGCGAGTTGAACTCAAACCCGGCACGCAGACCAGCTTGTACGAACTCGAAAAATTTTTCTCGCTCGAATAAAAGCAGCGGGTCGTACATTTCATAGCCGAGCAAAGGATCCGTGCGAAGTTCGCGCGCTGATTTGAAATCGGATTTTGCGCGATGGCTGATGTCGAGGTGAAAATCGGGCGTCAGCTTGAAAATTTCGCGGGCGATGCCGGGTTTACTGGCATGGACGAGCACGATGTCGACATCTGTGGCGCCACCCAACATCGGCTCAAGGTTGGAAACGAGCGAGCCGGTTAGATAGGCCGCGAGGATGTCGCGGTTGTTATAGGCCCGTTCGTGGGCAGTCTCTTTGGCAATGCGGATGAGGGATTCACGAGTGACGCGCATGGGTCTTTCTATTTGTCGAGGGGCAGGCTGGCTTGGAAGGGGATTAACCCGAGTTTTTCACGGATGCGATTTTCGATCAGATTGAGATGCCCGGGATTGTCGATAATATTTAACGAGTTGGTATCGATCGTCAATACGGGAACGCTGTCGTAGGGTCTGGAGAAGAAATCTTCGTAGGATTGGTTGAGACGCTCGATATAATCACGTTCCATGTTGCGTTCATAGGAACGGTCGCGCAGGGCGATGCGCTGCATGAGTACGTCTGTCCCGGCGCGCAGGTAGACAAGCAGATCGGGCTTCGGGATCTTTTCTCCAAGCGCTTCGTGGACTCGATAATACATTTCCAGTTCGTCGCCTTTGAGATTGATGCGGGCAAAGAGCGCGTCCTTGGCAAAGGTGTAGTCAGAGATCAGGGATTTGCCGGCCGCTAAAAGTCCGGG
>JAKBYW010000052.1:0-8458 GCA_021840275.1 Chloroflexota bacterium
GACAAGCAGATCGGGCTTCGGGATCTTTTCTCCAAGCGCTTCGTGGACTCGATAATACATTTCCAGTTCGTCGCCTTTGAGATTGATGCGGGCAAAGAGCGCGTCCTTGGCAAAGGTGTAGTCAGATATCAGGGATTTGCCGGCCGCTAAAAGTCCGGGCACGGTGCGGTTTTGTTGATGATAGCGGCTGAGCAAAAAGAAGATCTGAGTCTGAAAGGCGTAGCGATCACGGTCGGCGTAGAAATCCGAGAGAAAAGGGTTCTCTTCGAAAATTTCAAGCAATATTTCCGACGCAAAAACTGGTTGTAACATGCGGGCCAGGGTGGTCTTGCCGACGCCGATCACCCCTTCGATGGATACGTACATGAAAGACTCCGGAATGAGATGGATTAAGGATACCATAACCTTAGGGCTTTCGGCACAGCGTGACACAGGAGCGCTCAAATGATAAAAAGAAAGAGACCAGGTCCAAAAGACCTGGTCTCTTCATTTCATCCAATCGCTTTCTTCAAGCTTTTTGCAAGTTTTCCGAAATGCGCTGTATAGCGCATTTCGTCCTTTCTGGGACGCGGCAAATCCACCTTCAAATCCAATTTGATACTGCCGGGGCGTTGGGTCAGGACGAGCACGCGGTCAGCCAGAAATAACGCTTCCTCGATTGAATGTGTAACCATGATGACGGTTTTCTGGCGCGCCTGCCAGATGCGGGATAATTCCGTCCACATGCGTTCGCGGGTAAGCGCATCGAGCGAACCAAATGGCTCGTCGAGGAATAGCAAGTCCGGGTCGTGGATGAGGGCGCGCGCAATAGCGACGCGTTGCGCCATGCCGCCGGAAAGGTCGCGCGGCCAATTGTCTTCAAAGCCCTGCAGCCCGATCAATTCGATTAAGTCCTGTGCTTGCATGCGCGCATCCGCCGCACCTGCGCCTTGCAGTTCGAGCGGCAGCATCATGTTCTGGATGACCGTCCGCCAGGGCATGAGGTTGGACTGTTGAAAGACCATGCCAATGCGCGGATTTTGTCCGCCTGCGAAAGTATAGTCTCCGTGTGTCGGCGCGATCAAGCCGGCCAGGATTCTCAACAAGGTGCTCTTGCCTGAACCCGATGGGCCCAGCACAGCCACGAACTCGCGCGCCTGGATGTGGAATGAAACATCATCCAGCACGTACAGTCCGCCGTTGCCGTCAGGGAAGGTAACGCTTAATTTATTGGCGACCAGGATCGGGTCCAGAGAAGATGCGGGCATAATCAAATTTTGTTGGTCGAGTAGGCGGTGAGTTTCGATATGGCCTTCGGCCTACTCAACCACCGCCGTATTGAGACCAAAAATCACGGAATAAAATCGTTCGTGAACATTTTGCTCACATCCAGTGGTTTGGTGATCGAACCCATCTTGAGCAAAGTGTCATTCATGTTTTGCCAGGCCTGCGGGTCGGACATGCCGAGGCGGTCAGTCTTCCATTCATCGATCGAACGCGCCAGAATTTCCTTTTGCACTTTTTGATCGGCGCCCGCAAGTGTGTCCACATATTTTGTGCTGATCGTGTACGCTTCATCGGGGTTGGCGATGGTATCAGACAGTCCATGCAAAAATGCTTTGACGAAGCCGCGCACAAGATTTGGATTTTCAGTGATCGTTTTTTCGTTGGTGATGATTCCGTTCGAGGCGAGCTTTACGTAATCGGCCACTTGCAATTCGTTGATGGCGTAGCCCTGCGCCTTCAATTGCACCGGCTCGTTTGCGGAATAAACCGACGCGGCTTGTTCGCGATCCGCGGCCAGCGCCGCAACTTGATTGAAGCCAATCGAATCAAGCGTCACATCTTTTTCGGCCAACCCCGCAGAATAAAGCAAGGCATCGAGACCGATATAATTTGCGCCGAAGAGTCCGGGCAGGCCGATCTTCTTGCCTTTCAAATCTGCAGGCGTTTGAATGTTTTGCGAAGTCTTTGAAACCACCGCGACAGGATATTTCTGATACCACGCCGCAACATAAACAATCGGCAATCCCTGCGCACGCGCCAATGGGACCTGTTCGCCGGAAACCACCGCGAATGGGAGATTGTTCGCGCCGACCAACGCCACGCCATCCGTTTCGAATTTGTAATCGAAAGTGATTTCAATGCCCGCATCTTTGAAATAACGTTTTTCAACTGCGACATAAAACGGCGCAAACTGGACGTTGGGAATATAACCCATCGGCAGGCTGATCTTGGTCAACGCGCCACTCGCGGACTTGGGTGTGCTGCAGGCCGAAAGGCTGAGCGCCAGACCAAGCATGATCAAAACTATTTTCTTTAACATAATGTTCTCCTAAAAATTATTTTATTAACAGGCCTATTCACTGCTGAATATGTTCCTGCCATTTCAAAAGCCGATGCTCGAACCAGGTAACCAATCCGTAAAGCAGTAGCGCCAGCGCCACCAGCGTAAAGACCGCCACAAAAACCATCGGAGTGTCAAAGGTGCCGCGACCAATATTGATCAACACGCCCAGCCCCGTATCCGCGCCGACCAATTCGCCGACCACCGCTCCAATAACGGACAGCGTCGCGCCGATGCGAAGCCCGCCAAAAAAAATCGGGAGCGCGGCGGGAATTTCGAGATAGCGGAGAATTTGTCCGCGCGTGGCATGAAGCGAGCGCATCAGATCGTAATAGGCGGGCGGCACCGCGCGGATTCCGACCACGGTGTTGACCAGCACCGGAAAGAAGACGATCAATCCGCAGATCAAAATCTTCGAGAAGATTCCCGGTCCAAACCACAGCACGAGCAACGGCGCGATTGCAACCAGAGGCACGGCCTGGCTTGCGACAAGATACGGTGAAAGGATTTGTTCCAACATGCGCGATTTTGCCAGCATATAACCAAGGATTGTTGCAAAGAGCACACCAGAAAAAAGTCCAAGCGAAACTTCGAGCAGAGTCGCGCCGGTGTGCCGTGCCAACTCGCCATTGAGCAGGGCGCGCAGGAACCGCGTCCATACGTCGGCGGGCGAGGGCAGGATGAAAGCCGGGAGTCCCCCGTAACGCGCGATCAACCACCACACAAAGATGCCCGCGGCCAGGGAAATAAATCCCAGCCAGCGGCGGTGATGTTTGGCAATGTGCGGAAGATGCTTTAGAGAGTTGATGTCCATTCCAATTTATGTTTTAGCTCTCAGCAGGCTGGCAGTTTGAGCATTAAAAACGCCTCGCAGAGAAAAACCTGCGGGGCGCGAAAACCGACCTCGGCTGAGTCCGATCCGAAAGAAAAGTCCCGAAAACAAGAATCGTTTTCGGGGCATCCAAATCGAATCAGACCCGCGCGGGCCTGTCGTCACCTTCTTCTATCCAGACTATACTGTCGGCATTGGATTTCCACCAATTCATGCGCTTGCGCGCTCGCGGGCTTTACCGCCGATCGGGAATTCACTTGCACCGCACTGCGTTTGGCGCAGTGCAGATGTCACCCTGCCCCGAAGGTTAATATTTAGTTAGCGCGATTATAACGCAAGTGCATGGAGATTGATCCCGTTCTCATTCAATTCTTATTTCAACTGCGTTTTGATTTTTTTCGCCGTCTCTTTATAACCAGCGAGTTTTTCTCTTTCCTTCGCAACGACTTGCGCCGGAGCTTTGTTCGCAAAATCGCTGCCGAGCAATTTTTCAAGCCGCTCGATATGAGATTGAGTCTCAGCCAGTTCTTTTTCAATGCGTGCCTTCTCATTGGCCAAATCCACCATGTCTGAAAGCGGGAGATAAATTTCCACAGACCCGATCACAAGTGCAACGCTGTCCTTTGGCTTCGACGAAAGCGAAGTTTGAATCGCGAATTGGGATTCATCCAAACCTGCCAGAGATGCTATGACGGATTTTTGCGATTCCAACAGTGCGGTCTGTTGGCCCGCGGCAAATGTGGCCGCGATGCGTTTCGATGGTGCGACCGATTTTTCCGCGCGCAGATTACGAATGTCGCGCACGACCTCCTGGATCAGCGTGAAGTCTGCCACCTTTGCATCTTCCCAGCCTTCGAGATCGCGCGGCTCCGGCCATTTTGCTACGATCAAGGCTTCAGGCCAGTCTGCGGCGATATTCGTGATTCGGGATTGGAGAATCGAATCTCGGAGATGTCCCCAGATTTCTTCGGTGACAAAGGGTGTAAATGGATGAAGGAGACGTAGTGATATATCCAATACACGAGCAAGTGTTTCGATTGTCGAATATCGAGTATCGTCTTTCGCCATCTGTCCTTTTGCGATTTCCACGTACCAGTCTGCAAAATCGCACCAGAGGAACTCGTAGATCTGACGACCGGCCTCGCCGTATTGGAAGGTCTGGAAGAGTCGTTCCACATCGCGGACCAACTTTTGCATTTTGGCCCAGATCCATGAATCAGCCAGTGTCCAGTGATTAGTGTTCAATGACCGGTCATTAGTACCTGACACCTGAGACGTGACACTTGACACTGCGTTTATCACAAACCGTCCTGCGTTCCATATTTTATTTGCAAAGTTGCGGTTGGCTTCCACTTTCTTCACGGACAGATTCATATCGTTGCCGGGTGTCGCTCCGACCAGCAAAGTGAAGCGCAACGCGTCTGTGCCGAGTTCATCCATGACAATTAATGGATCAATCACATTGCCATAGGTCTTGGACATCTTGCGTCCATGCTCATCGCGAATCAGTCCATGCAGGTACACGGTACGGAACGGCACCTGACCTGTGAACTCCAGTCCATCCATAATCATGCGTGCCACCCAGAAGAACAGGATGTCATAGCCTGTTTCCAGCACAGATGTTGGATAAAAATATTTGTAATCGGGAGTCTCATCAGGCCAGCCTAACGTTGAGAACGGCCACAAACCGGACGAGAACCATGTGTCGAGCACGTCTTCATCCTGGTGAATATCTTTCGAACCGCAAGTGCCACACTGGGTCGGGTCTGCACGACCAGTGGTCATGTGCCCATCCGGGCAATACCAAACCGGGATGCGATGTCCCCACCAAAGCTGGCGGCTGATGCACCAATCCTTGATGTTCTCGAGCCAGTTGTAATAAACCTTTTCAAAGCGTTCAGGCACGATCTTGATGTCATCATCTTTGACCGCGGCCAAAGCGGCCTCGGCCAGCGGCCCGATCTTAACGAACCACTGAGTCGAAATCATCGGCTCGACGATTTCGCCGCCGCGTTGTGAGCGCGGGATGGTGGTCATATATTTCTCTTCCTTGATGACCAGACCAGCGGACTTCATATCGGCCCACAAATTTTTGCGACAATCGAATCGATCCTGACCTTGATACGGGCCGCCGTTTTCGTTCATTTTCGCGGCCTGATCCAGCACCGATATGATCGGCAAATTGTGACGCTGCGCGATGGCATAATCGTTCGGGTCATGTCCGGGCGTTATCTTCAATGCGCCCGTGCCAAATTCCATGCTGACATATTCATCTGCGATGACGGGAATCTCGCGTCCGATGATAGGCACGATGGCAGTCTTGCCGATGAATTTTTTGTAACGGGCATCGTCGGGGTGAACGGCCACAGCCGTATCGCCGAGAATTGTTTCAGGTCGAATCGTTGCAACGGGGATATAACCTTCCGAAGGTTCGGCCTTGAGCATGTATTTGAAGTAATACAACGTGGCTTCTTCTTCGCTGTATTCCACTTCGAGATCTGAGACGGCCGTCTTCAGCCCCGGCGACCAGTTGATTAGACGCGGACCGCGATAGATGAGTCCTTTTTCGTAGAGGCGCACAAAAGCCTCTCGGACCGAGCGACTCAGTCCATCGTCCAAAGTGAAGCGTTCGCGATCCCAATCGCAGGACGCGCCCAAACGTCGGATCTGCTCGGTGATGATGCCGCCGTACTTATGCTTCCAATCCCAGGTGCGCTTGACGAATTCGTCGCGGCCAAGTTCCTCACGCGTCACCTCCTCTTTTTTCAAAAGGTCGCGTTCCACCATGAGTTGTGTGGCGATGCCCGCATGGTCGGAGCCGGGAACCCACAGCGTGGAGAAGCCCTTCATGCGGTGATAGCGGATCATCAGATCTTCGACGCTGACGAACATGGCGTGGCCGAGATGCAGTTCGCCGGTCACGTTCGGCGGCGGGATGGAAATAACGAACGGCTTGACGTTCGGATCGAAGCCCGGTTTATTCGGGTCGTTGTGCGGCTTGAAGTATCCGCCTTTTTCCCACATCGCGTAGATGCGGGACTCGGTATCTCTGAAATCGTAGGCTTTAGGTAATTCGTGTCTTGTCATTCGTGCTCCTTATGCTAACAAAAACTTTAATGCTTTTGTGATTGATTGATCGAAATTCTGTGGGAACTCGTGTCCCATTTCTGGATGGTCTTCCATTTCGCATGGAATCCCGTTTTGATTCAACAAGGCGTGGATTTGAGTGAACATTTCGTGTCGAGGGTCGCGTCCCCCGACGACTAGATAGCCTCGCCAGCCGCGTGCAGAATGTAGCAATTCATTCAAGCCTTCTGTGGTAATGCGGCCGGGGACAACCGCCAGAAATCCGCGCGCTGGAATAAGGCTGTGCAAACAAATTTGAATCGCCAGCGCAGCACCTTGTGACATACCAGCTAGGATTACACGCCTTGGGTCAATGGAATATTTTTCAATCAACAGCTTGTATTGATTGACAATCTCTTCGCGCGCAAGAGCCGCGTCATCCCAGACGAATGAATTGGGTGAACCAAGTTGAGATGATTGCGGCATGGCCAGCATCCATCCCATTTGCAAGATCGACTCCCAATTTCGAAAATCACGTTCAGGGCTGCTGGTGCGCGCGTGCAGAGCAATCAATAACGGATACGGACCATTTTTGGATGGAAGACGAATCAAGATATCTGGCTTCGAATCCTTTTGTGCCGCGGCGTGACGCGTCTTACATTCTGTCACCATTGACTCAAAGGCAGGAAGTCCCTGCAAAGGCGCGAGGTCTTCATCGGCACGCAGTTGTTTTTCCGACCACCATGTGCCCTGATTCATGGCTGTGGACATGGCCTTCAATGCTTCATTTGTTTTTCCCACACGGCTCAATAAACACACGCGCCAAAAGGAAGTAGTGGCATTTTCTTCGGGAAATTCCGCGGCCAATTGCTCGGTGACTTGAAGCGCGTCAAGATATTTGCCATCGGCATAAAATGCCATCATTGCTTCTGAGCGTCTCAAGAAATCCATGCGATTAGTCATCATCCAAGCCTTAAACAAAAACACGCCTCGTCCATCATGAGGACGACAAGCGTGTCGCGGTACCACCTCAATTCGTTTTTATCCACTAAGAACACGAAGTTCACGAAGATAAAAACGCTCTTTATAGCTGACCATCATCAGCTTATGCTGTAACGGGCATTCCCGTGACGTTCTACTCAGCAGGAGCCTTTCTTCGTCAGATATTCCAGGCGACATTCAGCGACTTTCAACTGCGGAGGCTTTCAGCCAGTGGCCTTCCTTCTCTCTCAGTATTCCAGTCGCTTACTCCTCATGGAATGAACAAGATTATACTGAATTGGGCGGGGGAAGTCAATAAAGCCATCTTTTCATTTTCTGGTTCTAGTCATGGGCGGCACCACAGGTCACGGATTCAAACCGTGCTATTTGTTGATGGGACCCCAGATTTCCAGGGTCCACCGTTGATCAACTTGGGGCATGGCAACTGTAAGCGTTCGGATCCGTGAATAATATTTGACCCAATCACCCGTCTTAAAAAGATGATCGCCCGCAGTCACAATGATCCAGCTGTATTCAGTGTTCTTCACTGAACGGTGGATCAAGTTCTTATACTGTGAGCCATTTTGCTTAACCACATCGTAATTCGGGCCAATTAGTTTATTGTTCGCATAGGGCATGATCTGATAATAATACTCGGTCTGTCCGGAATCAACTGGCACGATGCCAACTCTAACCAATTCTGAGGTAATAACGGGAGTATTCAAGACCTGCTTTGACCCGTCTACGTATTGATAGAGAGTCGCCCAGTCATTTGAATGTGCTTGCTGCAAAAAGTCGGGATTAAATCTCAACCAGCCGAACGACACCATATTGAGCAAAAGCATGAAAAACGAGATCAAGCCCAGCCGACTCGCGGGTTTGATGCTTTGAAACAGCACCAGATAGGACGGCGGGAGCACGATCTGATACAAATAATTTGTATAGCCTCCGGAGGGAGCAAAGATCAAGAGAAATGCCAATGAAGAACACACAAAAAAATAGGCAAAATAATTTAATGATGGAGTAACCAAGGGTCGATCCGGGTTCAGAAAATCGAAGCAGGCAATAAAGTCTTTGAACCAATTTTTTCGTGAACGATGTTTTTCAAGATATAGCAACACCATTACCGCAGCCAGGATCAGGCCCGGATAGAACTCTCGAACAAATTCCACCCACTGAGCCAATTCAAAACTAAACGAGGGATTGTTATTGTTGGATAAATTGCTGACAACGGTATCAATAAAATAGTATTT
>JAKBYW010000053.1:0-8457 GCA_021840275.1 Chloroflexota bacterium
CAGATGACGAGCATCTCTTTCAATGGGTGGCTGTTTTCAGACGCAATTATCTTGATAACCGGGCTTTCCACGAATCCATAACATCATGGGGTAGGAAGGGCCCACATATCGCTCAGGACGTTATTCTGGGAATCGATCCCGCCGTACAACATGAACCCCCGACTGGCGGGATCATAAAATAACACATCCTGACTGCGCGGCGCCGGCACGGCCCAGGGGGAAAGCCGCTGCCAACGACCCGCTCCAAGAAGCCAGGTATCGTTAAATGAGGTAGTGTCCGCTTTGCCGCCGAACAGTAAAATTTCTCCAGCAGGGCTGGCCGCCATCCAGGTGTCCACGCGGCCAGTTGGTACAGGATTTGTATTCTGTGGGGTCCAGTGTCCAGCCTGCCAAATCCAAGGCCCGTTGAAGTTCATTACAACCATCTGTTTGGTGACCGCATCGTACGCGGCTCCCGGGCTGCGCAAATAGGAATTCGGCGGCAGATCTTCGATGGGCGACCAATCATTACCATCCCATGCCCAAGCATCCTGATAGTCAGTGACATCGCGATCAGAGCCGTAGCGCGCAAAACCACCGGCCAGGATGACCTTCTCCAGAGTCGGATCGTAGAACATGACTGGGGTTCTCCGGGGATCTGGGCTGTTAGAAGGGTAGACCGGGGTCCAATCCTTCCCATCCCAAATCCACGTATCGCCCAACGTATATCCTCCGGGACCCTCGCCCCCGAAGAGTACGATCACTTGACGTTTTTCATCGTAGGCCATGCCTTGGGAACTACGTGGCGTTGGGGAATTTTCCGGGTGCAATTCCTTCCAGTCACGGCCGTCCCAAGCCCACGTGTCGTTGCGAAAACGGAATTCATACCCCAGCCATTCAGAAACGCCGCCAAAAAGAATGGTGTTTTTCTGAACAGTATCATATGCTACTCCCGCTTGGGCACGCGCGCCTGGGGAGTGCTGCGGCTGGACCCGCTGCCAGCCAGTCCACGGATGCAGGGCTGAAACCGCAATGCCGCAGGCTAGAATGAATCCCCAAAGCACCACCAGGGCCATCGGCAAACGTTTCCTCCATCCGGTACGAATGGATGTAGCTGGCCTTTGTCTTCGAAACAGGAAGAGCACCAGCAAAGCAGCCAAGAGGAAGGCAGCTACGATTCCAACAATCGCCTCCTGTATGCCAGTTGGAGATGAAGACTCGGGAACTGTGTTTACTAATAGCCAATCCAGCCCCGCAAAGAGGTTCATGAAACTGATAGGCAGCCAAACGAGAAACGCCACAGAGCGTGTAAGGAATTTAAAGGCTGCCCAGAGTACTGCAAGGCAAAGCAGGCCGGCGGCCAGATAGACGAGCGGACTAATCTTGAGCAAGCTCGCGATGAGATCCACCGGGATCAAGGCCCGCTGAAAATCGAACCAATAATAGTAGGGCTGAGCCACCAAGGTTAGGCTTACCCCGGTTGCAGCCAGAAGAAATCCGATCCAGATCAGGGGGTCCGGCAAATACGGATGAGCAAACACATGAGAGCCCAGAAAGATAAAGGCGTTTCGAAGTTTTGCTAGGATCGTTTTCATATTCCACTCCTCAGGGAAGATCGAGTTCCCACATATCTCCAAGAATCGTAGCCCCTTGTTCACCCCCATAGAGCATGACTTTTCCTCGGACGGCATCATAGAAAGAGACAGGCGTGGTCCGCGCGGGCGGGTTGACGGAGCCTTGCACCTGACTCCAGTTGTTGTCCTTGAATAGCCAGGTATCGCTCAACCAGGTATTCCCAATCTTTCCGCCAAACAGAATGGTGCGGTCCAGAACCGGGTCATAAGTCATGCTGAAGTACTGCCGCCTTGGCGGCTGCAAACTGAGGGTTGCCTTTGCCCAGGAAGATCCTTTCCATGTCCAAGTCCCGCCCCAATCCTCGCCCAGAAACGCGATGACCTGCTGGTCTCTGGTGTCATATACCAGGTTGTCTGCAGAGAAGTCGGGCGTCTGCGCATCAAATGCCAGACTGTTCCATGCCTGACCGTCCCAAGCCCACGCCTCATGAAAGGCCTTGTCCGGACTGGATCCACCGTAGATGACCACCTTCCCCAGCACGGGGTCATAGAACATCTGGTGGTAATAACGGCCCGCAGGGTTGCAAACCGGGCAACGCTCCTTCCAACTCTGGCCATCCCATTCCCAGACATCCATCAATGCATTCCCCTGATACCATCCGCCATACAACACCACGACGCCGCGCTTTTCATCATAGGCCATGGTATGCAGCATCCTGCCGGAGGGTCCGCCCGAAGCCTGAACTTCGGTCCAGTCCTTTCCATCCCATTCCCAAGTATCCGAATGATATATTGTGTTTCCAAGCACATCTTGGCTGACACCGCCAAACAGAACAGCCCGCCCACGTTTGGTGTCATAGGCTATCGCCGCCAGGGAACGGGGACCGGGGGAATGAGCGGAGATCACAGGTTTCCAACCGGATGTTGGCGGCGTGGCAACTTTCCAGATGCCTACGCCGAGCAGGATCAACCAAACTGAACCTAGCGCCATTAGAGAACGTAGTCCCCAACGTTTGAGTCGTTCTGATATTCTATCCTTCCAAAGAAAGACAACCAGGATGAGCAGGCCCAACAAGAACATCCAAAGGTAAAACCGGATGCCCCAGAAGGTGTTGCAGGAATCCGGATTTGTGATGGCGAAAAAGGGAAGCCAGTTGCAGTTCATTGACCTGAAAAGCAATTCGCTATGTGCGAAGAACAATATCCCGAACAGGGCTATGGCCACAGGTCGGCGGATGTAGCTTAGCAACAGGGCGATCAAGATCAAATAAAGTACCGCGATGGCAGCAAAAATCAGCGGGCCAAATTTGAGAAGCGATCTGAACAGACTTTCCGCGGAGGCTTGGGGCGGGTCCAGCCAGTAGGCTGCCGGCTGGTTGCTCAATTCGATGCCAGCCTGGGTAATCACCAGCAGAATTTGGATTGGTACCAGAATCCTAGGAAGATAGGGCGGCCCGAAAAACGCCTGTTTGAGAGAAGAAGATTGGATGCGCTTCATGGTAGCCTCAATTCCCACGTATCGCCCAGGAAACTCTTCCCATCATATCCCCCAAACAACACTATGCTCTGACGAGTCTCGTCAAAAAACATGACATGATCATAGCGAGCAGGGGGACTGACCGCGGTGACGATCGAATTCCAGACATTCCCATCGAATACCCACGTATCATCCAGGGTCTTTTTATTCATGCTGCCACCAAAGAGCACAATGCTTTTCTGCAAAGGGTCGTATGCCAACTGGCTGCTCCAACGACCGGGCGGTTCATTGCCCGAGTTGTCCTGCTGCCAGTGGCCATCCTGCCAATTTCGCAGACCTTCTCCATCCATCATGACAGGTACCTTGCGCGCACCATCATAGGTGATGGTTAGCAGGTCTGTAGCCCTAGACTCGGGCGTGTTGATCTGCGCCCAATCCTCTCCGTTCCATTGCCAGACATCATTCAGAAAAATGCTCTTGGTCTCGCTGGATTGGGCATCCACTGGTTGGAGCGAGTAACCGCCATAAATCATCACGGTTCCCGTTGCAGGGTCATAGAACATGCCGAAATTGCTGCGGGGTGGTGGGCTGGTCTTGGGGAACACTTGATGCCAGTTTTCTCCATCCCATTTCCAGGTATCTGCGAACATTGTGTTTTGGTCCCGCCCGCCAAACAAAACGACCTCACTTCGCTGCTGGTCATAAGCCATCGCTGCGCCATATCGCGCGGGTGGGCTTTGAGAAGGTTCTCGCTGGCTCCAATCGGAACCGTTCCATTCCCAGGTGTCATTCATGCCCACCCATACTCCGTTGGACACCCAGGAGTTTGAGCCTCCAAATAAGAGGGCTGACTTCCTTCCAGTATCGTAAGCAAGCGCAGCGTACGTCCGTGCGCTGGGGGCGTGAAGCGATTGGACCTGCCGCCATTCGGGTCGTGGTGCAGCCGCCATTTTGGTGATTCCCGATCCCATTAAAACAAAAGCCAGTCCACTCACGATAATCAGGGCTTTATACGGTCCACGCGCTTTGGATGCGTTCTCTTTATCCGATGATATCAATTGGATTGTAACGGCCAGGGCTAGTCCCAATAGCAACGAAACGAAGACGGTCAATCCCATACTGAAGCCGCCGCACTGTGCACGCGTCTCAAACGTAAAAAGCGGACGCAACCCGCACGTTCCCCAGCCAATGATCGAGCTCAAATAAAAAGCGCAGACGGCAAGCCATGCGATCAATCCGAGCGTACGGTTGACTACAGATAAGCCGAGGCCCACGAGCAGAATGGCAAGGATGTAAACCCCAATATAGATCCACAGACTCTTGGAAAGCATGGCATAAATAGCAGAATCCCCATACGCATACTGGGGATCAATCCAATAGTTGGGCATTTGTTGCATGACGATGAAGAAGCCCTGAAATGCAACAGTCAACATGGCCACCCATACTGACCACCCTGGCAAATAGGGCGGCGAGAACAACCAGTTCCCCAGTTTTACAAAACGATCTCTAAGTGGTGTCTGAATCCCGGAGACAAAGGAATCTTCTGCTCCCGCTTCGATTTCGTGCGAACTTTCTTGTGATCCCGGATTTGATTTCATCTACACAGCCCTCCGTCAATCCCACCAACCGCTCCCAACGTGAAGAATTATGGTCCATTATAATTGAATTCCAAGGAAGTGTGACTGTTTCAAAATTGGTAAACTGGTTAGAAACAGGCGAGATGACAGAGCCCCTGATTGCATTTGGAATCACGTTACCAATTTGGCCAAATCCAATCCCTGCATCAGATGATTTCCACAATAGGCGATCAAGCGACTGACATTCAAGTGACCTGCCCCCCAAAAGCTGATCCAGTTTTTGAGTTAGGATTAGCAAAAGGAGACAGGCAAAATGCCAAAAGAGTATTTCACGGCTGAACAAATTATCAGCAAGTTGAGAGAAGCCGAAGTGTTGATCAGGCAGGGCCAGACCATTGCAGAAGCTAGTCGAGCCTTGGGTATCAGCGAACAAACCTATTACCGCTGGCGCAAAGAATATGGCGGAGTGGGGACGGAACAAGCGCACCGCTTGAAGGAATTGGAAAAAGAGAATGCGCGCTTGAAACGATTGGTGGCGGACCTATCCTTGGATAATGCTATCTTGAAAGAGACGGTCAAGGGAAACTTCTAAGCCCGGACAGGCGCAGGCAAGCCGTGACGGCAGTTCAGGAAATGTTTCAGGTTTCAGAACGAAAGGTCTGCCGGGCCCTCGAACAACCGCGATCGACGCAACGCTATGTAAGTCGAAGACCAAACGATGAAGATAGCTTAACTCTGCGTGTGGTGGAACTGGCGAGCCAGTATGGTCGCTACGACTATCGCCGCATCACAGCTCTTCTGCAGAACGAAGGTTGGAGCGTAAATCATAAGCGCGTAGAACGCTTATGGCGGCGAGAAGGCTTGAAAGTGCCTGCCAAGCAACCGAAACGCGGAAGATTGTGGCTCAATGACGGCTACTGTCTGCGTCTCAAACCCGAATTCCCGAACCATGTCTGGAGCTATGATTTTGTGATGGAGCGAACCCAGGATGGCAAAGCTTTCCGGATCTTGAATGTGATCGACGAATACACGCGCGAATGTTTGGCGGTGAAAGTGAAACGACACTTGGATCATGAAGATGTTCAAGAGTGTCTGACTGAGTTATTTTGTTCGCATGGAGTCCCAGTCCATATACGCTCTGATAATGGATCAGAATTTATCGCCCAGGCCTTGCGGGAATGGCTGAATAAGCTCAGTGTGAAACCGTTATTTATCGAGCCAGGCAGTCCTTGGGAAAATGGATATGTGGAATCGTTCAATGGCAAGATGCGCGACGAATTGTTGAACCGCGAGATCTTTTACACACTTCACAAAGCTCAAATATTGATCGAACGTTGGAGAAAGGATTACAATACCAGACGCCCCCATAGTTCACTCGGATATCGTCCCCCGGCGCCACAAGCCTGGCGGCTGTCTGCAATTCCGCAGTCAGGACTAACATAAACTTTGGTACATATTATTGGGGCAGGTCAGGACTGAACCGATTCTCCTATGTAAGCAACAATCCAGTCAATGGCACTGACCCGACTGGACATATGTCAACCGGCGAATGTGGACATTATGGCGAAGAGTGCGGAGGCTCTGGCAGTAGCAATGGAGGTGGTGACCCAGGCAGCGATCTTGAAGAGCATCCCCATTCAGGTGGAGACAACAACGGAAATGGAAACCAGGGGAATGGCAGAAGTAACAGTAGCAATAATGGAGGCTTTGTCACCCCGCAGACATCTGATTATCCCAGCCGCGTAACTTATATACCACCTGCACTATTCCCTAACGGGAAAATACCTTGGGGCGAAGTGCAAGACTGCATACCTTCCTATATGATCAGAATTTGTGGATCTATCACAACAGATACTATCGTCTTGAATCATTCACTGATGACTGTCTCACCAGACAGCTTAACATTTGGAACAGTGCAGTCGGGCCAACTCACAGGAAACCCATTTAGCGGTAAATTGACACTGTGGACACCAGCGATTGTTATTTCTCGCGGCAATATGACTGTATTCAATAGATTCGGCGCCGAGGGCTCTTATACTCAAACCACCGCTCATAGATGGCAAGAAACTGTATCTACAGTGAATGGTAATGTCACAAGTAATACTCGAATAAATCTTGCGGTCGGGTTTAACCCGAAACATTTTTATGCTACTGCCATTGGGGTTCAAATAATAGGCGGCATTTTTGCGGGTGGCATCGCAATATTCGGGCCAGCTGCAGTCTTATCAGGTGCTGGCGCTGCTGCACAAGGCGCACAATAGGAGATGCTCATATGAATGAAAATCTGAGAGATAATGCTAATAAGGCTTATAAAGAAGGAAAATACAAAGAAACGACACATCTCTACCATCAAATCTTAGAAAACGATCCTAAGGATGCTCTATCTCATCAAGGACTTGCCCAGAGTTTACATAAAGTGGGTGATCTTGATGAATCGATGCAAGAATGCTATCGAGCCTTGGAATTACAACCGGATCTAGCCATTCCACATATGGTCTTGGGAAAAATCATGTTAAGAAAGGGAAATTTCGAAGAATCTGAGTCAGAGATACAGAGAGCAACGATAGCAGATCCATCGTTAGTAGAAGCATATAATGTTTTAGGTGCACTTCGCATCAACCAAAAAAAATATAAAGAGTCAGTAGATGTTCTTTCGAAAGCAATTGAGATGGCCCCCAATGCTTGGCTTCCTCATCATCTTTTAGCCTTAGCACACTTCGATGGCTATCAAATTGACCAAGCCTACGCCGAGGAGAAACTCGCTTTAAAGCTTAGGCCATCGCTTGAAACAATATCTATCTTATCCTACTTATTTTTCTCAAAACACCGACTTATTATTGGCATATTGATTACACTTTTAACCATAGTTTCTGCTGCTACCCAAAACTTAATGCCTATAATTCTAATTACAATATTGTTTCTTCTTGCTAGTGTATTAAGTTATAGAAGCAGCTATAAAAGACAGAGTTTAGCCTTTTTCTTTCTAAGCCTATTTCCACTCGGCCTATATCTGTTGCTCAAAATGTTATAGCTCTCTGCTTGCGCAAATGGTAGATCAATCTGGCTGGGTTGGGACGGACTACACCTATACCGCGACTCACCCACACGCGGTTGCCGGACTCAACTCGGTTATAACGGTTGGGGGGAACACTGCAAGTTATCAGACTGCCAGTTACACCTACGATCAGAACGGCAACATGACTTGCCGCATGGAAAGCGGAGCATGGTTCATCCAAACCTATAACGCAGAGAATCGACTCGCCAGCGTCACCAAACTCGCCAGCGGAGATTTTACGAACCAGGCACATATCAAGCCGTATGGAATTTCTCTTACGACGGCGATGGGACGCGCGTCGCTCAACTTTACACGCCGTATGATTCCAACGACAATGCCCAAACGCCGGTATTCACTGCATACTTTGCGGGCGGCGCATATGAAGTCAATGGGACTACGGATGGCACAACCTTTACACAGTCCGGAATCAAGAAGTATTATCGCGAAGCACCCCGAAGCGCAGCGCAGTGGGTTCGATTGCGAGCATGTGTCAACAGCGGAATCAAATGTCCAGAAATCATCGGTTTGAAATGTCCACTTTTCATCAATTAGGCAGTGACTGTTCACTGACCACTGGTACTTGGTCACTGGACTACATGCTCACCGACCATCTCGGCTCGGTAGTGGCTGTTACAAATAGCAGCGGAACTTTAATAAGTCAACAGAGATACCTGCCATTCGGACAGGTACGCACAGACACCAACCCGCCCTTCATCGCGCAGACGGATTTGGGCTACACGGGGCAGCGCAATCTTGATGCGCAAGGCAATGCCAGTTTGGGATTGATGGATTACC
>JAKBYW010000054.1:0-8447 GCA_021840275.1 Chloroflexota bacterium
TAGAAATATAAGATAACGGGTTGCCCGCGAAAATCCAAGAGACGACGCGAGGTATTTGTATCATCAGGAAGATCGAAATCGGGAGCGGGAAGTCCAGTTGAAATCAGCATAATTGGGTATCCTTAGGCCGATATTATAACGGGAAATCGATCCGACACGCCAGAAGAATTATCACCCTCATGCACAGGGATGATTACTTTAATGAGCGAATAAAAGCAATGACCTGCCAGATTTGCTGGTCATCGAGAAGTCCATGCCAAGCTGGCATGGCAGTGCCTTCTACGCCGGTACTGATACGCCAATATAAGAAATCATCTGCGACAGCTTTGTTGAGCGCCGCCAAGTTGGCGGGCCTGGGATCCATAGACTTCCCTGCAATGCCATCGCCAAGCCCAGTATTGCCGTGACACGAAGCGCAATCGGTTTTGAAGATGGCTCCGCCAGCAGTCGAAGCGTCCGGGCCAAGCAGGTTTGTCTTTCCCGCAAAATCAGGAGGAACAGTAGCAAGAGATTCCGGAGCGTCAACAGCGGTATAACCACCACAAGCAGACGATGCAACAAGCAAAATCAAGGCAATGGCAAAGAGTGACGTTCTTTTCATGCACGCTCAATTATACACATAAGGATTAATCAACAAGTTGAGTAAGACAAAAAAACAGCAATTCTCAATATGTCATTGCGAGCGTTTTTTGCGAAGCAATCTCCTCGTCAAAACAGGGGATTGCTTCGACGGAAGAACGCCGTCTCGCACGTGTGCCTGCACTCCTTCGTCGCAGTGCAGGCAATGACATGGTTTATATTGAGAATTGCTGTCAAAAAAAGAGCGGATTTTTTCAAGTCTGCTCTTTTGATTCCGGTCGCCGGTGAATTATTTCATGATCCCGATCTTGCTTAGATTCTCTTCAAGCGCTTCCAGGGTCGCTGGTTTAATAATTATTGCCGTTGCGCCGCCCTTCATCACACGCGCCCGCGTCTCGGGTTGATCATCAGATGTAATGACAATTACAGGAACTGGAATAAACCTTGGTTCGCGCCGCAGGTAAGCCAGAATTTCAAGGCCATCCACGTCGGGCATGTTGATATCAAGCAGAATCAAGCCTGGAGTAAATCCACTCAACAACGACATCGCCGAGCCGGCGTCATATGCCACACAAGCAGAAATATCCAGCACCTTCAACATCTGATAAAAAGCATCAGCCGCAGAACGATTATCGTCAATGATGATTGCATCGTTCATTCGTCCTCCAAAATTACGGTGCCCATCACGGACACATCGTAACCCGTCAGCTTGGAAACTGCTTCTCGAAACTCGCGCCCCGCCAGAAGTCCAAAAAGAGGCGCAAGCACATCGCCATTTGCATGTTCCTTCGGGATGACCAAGTCATAACGTTCCTGAAAGAGCGGAATGAAATCTAAGTCAAGCGCCTGCGCCGCGGCCGCTATTCCAAGACCACAATCGGCGCGGCCGGATGCAACCGCTACTGCGACGCCGAGATGCGTATATTCCTCCTGATTATAGCCGAGGATTTGTTCGCCAGTTATGCCCAATAGATTCAGATGATAATCGAGCAGGACGCGCGTACCCGCGCCGCGCTGCCGGTTCACAAATTGGACATTGGAGCGGATGAGGCTTTCCAAATCTTTTACACGCTTTGGGTTGCCGCGCTTCACCAGCAGACCCTGATCGCGTCCAACGAGCGCCACCACTTTGACGGGAATGTCCGGCATATACTGGCGAATGTATGAAATGTTGTACTCGCCCGTCGACGGATCGAGCAGATGCGAACCGGCCAGATGCGCCTCGCCGCGTCGAAGCGCGACCAGCCCACCTTGCGAGCCGACATTCGCCGACGCAAATCTGCGATCATGCTCCGCGAGGAATTGCGCCAGCAAATCGAGCGTGAGATCGTGCGAACCGATACAAAATATCGTGCGTTCGATTTCGGTCTTGCTCCGGTAAAGATGAACCTTTACTTGCTGGCCCGCTTCGAGACCCTGCGTACCGCGCGACAAAATCGCCAACCCATCAGCCTGGACAAGCGATGTAATGACGCCGGCTCCGCGCGATAAAGGCGCGGCCAGAAGTTTGTCGCCGACCTTACCCACCG
Organism: Chloroflexota bacterium; assembly: GCA_021840275.1. Taxonomy (GTDB): domain Bacteria; phylum Chloroflexota; class Anaerolineae; order Anaerolineales; family Villigracilaceae; genus Fen-1038. The sequence goes on from JAKBYW010000054.1 coordinate 2,109, forward strand.
CCACGCGGACGTAATCATCATCACCCGCAGGAGAATTTATTTTACGAGTGAGAATTGCTGTTTCGACCGGAAGTTCAAGAGGACGACGCCCAAGCCACTTGGCAATGAGCGGCTCGACAAAGATATCAATGGTCAGCGCCGCGGAGACAGGATAGCCGGGGACGCCGACAACAGGGACAATGTCATTGCGAGGGGTGTTCTTCCCCGAAGCAATCCCCAACTTGGACGGAGATTGCTTCGTCGAGCTTTCAGCCCTCCTCGCAATGACGCCGAGAATCACCGGATGTCCCGGCCTGACCGCGACTCCGTGAACGAGAAGCGTGCCCAGTTTCTCGACGACCTTCGCCGAAAAATCTTCCGCGCCTGCCGAAGAACCAGCATTGAGCAATACCAGATCGTAATCTTGTGAAGCTTCTTGCACGCGCAGGCAAATTAGATCAAAATCGTCTTTTGTGATCGGAAAACGAGTCGGCTCGCCACCCATGGCTTTTATTTGCGCGGCCATCACTAACGAGTTGTATTCAAGCATATCTCCGGATTTAAGATCGCTTCCAATCGGGACAAGCTCGGTGCCAGTTGGAAGAATCGCCACACGAGGTTTGCGCGCCACGTTGATTTGTCGATGACCCGCTGCGGCAATCGCGCCCAGATCAGCCGGGCGCAAAATATGCCCAGCAGACAAAACCAGCTGCGTGGCGACAATATCCTCGCCAAGCGGACGAACATGACTCCACGGCGCAACTGCCGCGCGAATACGGACTGATTTCGGGGAGCGGATGGCCTCTGTGATCGCACCTTTTTCATCCAGCGATTCAACATTCTCGATCGGGATTACCGCGTTCGCCCAATCCGGCAACGGATCGCCGGTGTCAAGGTATTTGGTTTGTTTTCCAATTTCAAGTGTCACAGGCGACAAAGGTTGCGCCCCATTCGTTTCTTCTGCTTTGACCGCGAAGCCGTCCATGGCAGAAGCATGATAATGCGGCGAGGAAACTTTGGCCCAGATCGGTTCAGCGGAGACTCGTCCGAGGGCGTTCTCGTCGAGCGGAATAATTTCAGTCGCGAGCACACGCCAAAGGTCCGATTCTTGAAGCGCAGACTCAAATCTGGATTTGGCTTGTTCGAGAGGGATATCGTGAAGATAAACAGACATTTTCTGAATTATATCAGCCCGTCTTGTAAATTCAAAAACATGCTGATATACTCACTGAGTGAGTACAAAACAGGAAACAACTCATCGCACGGGAAGTCTATCGCCTGAATTTGCATTGCTTGGTTTCCTCATAGCCGGTCCAAGCCATGGCTACGATCTTCACCAAAGAATCCAAGCCGAATTGGGAAGCGTCTGGCATTTAAGCCAGAGTCAAGCTTATACCATCGTGAAGCGCCTGGAAAATCACGGGGACATTTCATCGCAAATTATAGAACAGGAAAAGTTACCAGCCCGTCAAAAACTCTGCATCACAGCCGCAGGCCGCCGCCGGTTTATGAACTGGCTGGAGAACAACACCAGCCACAATTCCCGTTCCATTCGCCTGGAATTTCTCACCCGTTTGTATTTCACAAATCTATATAGCCCTGAAAAAAACGCGCTAATCCATGCGGCTCAGTGCGCCGAAATCAAAAGCGAGATCGAACGCCTCGAGACCACGCTCACCCACTTGCCGCCTGACCAGATTTTCAATCGTCTGAGTCTTGATCTCCGTCTCCGCCAGATGAAACTCATCCAGGATTGGATGACGGAGATAAAAATCCAATTCCACATCATTTCCGAGGAAACATAGTGAAACGCTTTTTCACTCTCATCCTTCTTCCGATAATATTCTTGACCGCCTGCAGCGTTGTAACTACATCGTCACAGGTATCTGCTCACGCTACCCAAGCGCAAATCCTGACAGTTTTTGCCGCCGCTTCTTTGACGGATGCATTCACAGAAATCGGACAAAACTTCGAATCGACACATCCAAGCGTTACTGTTAAATTTAATTTTGCCGGATCGCAAACGCTTCGGACTCAACTCGAACAGGGTGCCGTTGCTGACGTCTTTGCCTCGGCCAATCAAACCGAGATGGACAACGCCATAAAAGATGGATTGATCGAGCAAAACGTACCGCAGATTTTTCTGTTCAATAAACTTGTGGTAATTCTTCCTCCGAACAACCCGGCCAACGTGCAGACATTGAACGATCTAACAAGACCCGGACTCAAACTCGTTCTAGCCGCTGACGTTGTTCCGGCTGGGAAATATGCCCGCCAAATCCTAGACAACATGAGCAAAAATGCAGATTTTGGTTATGATTTCAGCACCAGAGTCTTGGCAAATGTCGTCTCGAACGAAAATGATGTGAAGCAGGTTGTTGCGAAAGTTCAATTAGGTGAAGCGGATGCAGGCATCGTCTACGTTTCAGACACTGTCGCCACACCCGAAGTGAAGATCATCGAGATTCCGGCAAACTTCAACGTCATTGCAAAATATCCGATTGCCGCACTGGCTCAAGCGCCTAATCCAAATCTGGCCACGCAATTTATCACGGATGTGCTTTCGTTGGGAGGACAGGCAATTCTCAAGAAATGGGGCTTCGCGCCAGCTCAATGAATTCCTTGCGCCGTTTCTTTCGTCGCCTTGCATCGAACGGACACCGCGACTGGATTTTCATCGTCCCCAGTTTATTTCTGATCGCCCTGCTCGGCCTGCCCTTGCTGGCGCTGATCTTGCGCTCATTTGACCAAGAGTTTTTCTCCTACGCCTTTTCGCCAAGTGCGCTGACCGCCCTGCGTCTCAGCCTGGTAACCAGCCTGATAAGCGTCATCATCGCCATCGCGTTCGGTACACCCCTGGCTTACATGCTGGCGCGTTGGAAATTCTTCGGCAAAAGTTTTGTTGAATTGTTGATCGACCTGCCGGTCGTTTTGCCGCCCTCCGTGGCGGGACTCGCATTATTGATCGCGTTTGGCCGTCAAGGCATGTTCGGTTCGGCATTGAGCTTGCTTGGCATCAGCCTGCCATTCACAACAACAGCTGTAATCATGGCGCAGACCTTTGTATCTGCGCCGCTATATATCCGCGCCGCGCGCATTGGCTTCGCCGAAGTGGATATTCAAATGGAAGAAGCCGCGCATGTGGAAGGCGCGAATCAATGGCAAGTATTCAGCGAAATCATGTTCCCGCTGGCCGGACGTGCCCTGATCGGCGGCGCCATCCTGACCTGGACGCGCGCCCTCGGCGAATTTGGCGCGACAATCCTGTTTGCTGGAAATTTGGAAGGTGTTACACAAACCATGCCATTGGCGATCTATCTCGGCTTCGAACGCAGCCTGGGCGTGGCGATTGCGTTGTCGGTGATGCTGGTGGGAGTATCGGTGGTTCTTTTGCTGCTAACAAGAAGGTTAGAAAAGAATCATGGAATTCACCAGAGATGAACGAAGATAAACAAGGGTTGTTCAAGAACAATTTCCTGATTATCAGCCAAATTTGTATTTATCTCTGTTTATCCCCTGTCAATTTTCAAAACATTTTAAATCAAAATCACTTCCACCACTTCCCCCGCGCTCAATCCCGTTGCATCTGGCGGAATTCTAAGCAGGCCATCTGCGGCGGCGAGCGTAAAGATCAAATTACTTTTTCCAAATATCGGCCCGGCCTCCCATTTTCCGATTCCCGATTCCCGATTCCCAATCTCCTTCAATTTCACCGGCCACCAATCTTCGCGGCCCGCTTGAGATGGCAGATTAACTGTCAGCCTTGCGATAACTGTTGCCTGTGGCTTCGGCAATGCGCCCAATAATTTCTCGATCACCGGCACAACAAATAAATATCCATTCACGAGCGCGCTGACTGGATTTCCCGGAAGCCCGATTACAGCCTTGCTATTACACACGCCCAAAATCGTCGGCTTACCGGGGCGCGTGTTAATTCCATGCACCAATACGCCGGGTGCGCCCAACAAGCCGATCACTTCGGCGGTCATATCGCGCGTGCTGGCAGAAGAACCAGCGCTGATGATCACTACGTCACATTCGGTCAGTGCCTGTGCGGCGGTCATTTTCAACACGGCCATATTGTCAGACACGATGCCATAATGCACTGCCTCCCCACCCGATTTCGTAATCAGCGCGGCCAGTGTGTACGCGTTGACATCCCGAACCTGTCCGGGATGTGGCGATTGATTCGGCGCGACAACTTCATCGCCGGACGAGATCAGACCCACACGCGGTTTTCTGGCTACGCGCAAATGGGTGATCCCCAGCGCCATCAGCCCGCCAATCTCAGCCGGTCGCAATCGGAACCCGCGGCGGATGACCGTTTGACCGGCTTTTACATCCTCCCCAATCTTGATCACGCTTTCGCCATCGGCTACAGCGCGCATGATTTCAACTTCGTTCACCCTCGCGAAGGTTTTTGAACCTTCGCGAGGGTCACCAGTTATTTGTGTATATTCCAACATCACCACCGCGTCCGCACCTTCGGGTAACATGCCGCCAGTGTGGATCAACGCGCATTGACCTTGTTGAACTTTAAATTCAGGCGTGTCCCCCATCGGAACTTCGCCGATGAGAGTCAAATAGCCGGGCAACGAGTCAGCTGCGCCAAACGTATCGCGGGCACGGACAGCGTAACCGTCCACCGTCGAACGCGGGAACTCAGGCAGCGGGTGCGGGGCGAGGACATCTTCAGCGGTGACGCGGTCGAGGGCATGGGCAGAGTCGATTAACTCGGAGTCCGCTTCAAGTCCCGCGAGATGCGAGAGCAAAAGTGCACGAGCATCATCAGGCGGGAGAAGAGTCAAAAATTCAGGCATGGGTTTAGTCTAAAAAGTCCAACTGGTCTGACTGGTCTTTAGCGAAGCCAAAATGTGAGAGTCAAAAAGTAGGCAGTGAGTCCGAAGAGAGTGATGGCATTCGCGATCAAGAGATTCCAAACAGGCTTCGCGCCAAGCGCGATATTATGCAATGAATAGATTTGCAGGAGCGCGAATGGCAGCGTGAGAAAAGCAGGCCAGAGCAGGCCGAGAGAAAAGCCGAGGAGCGGAGCGGCAGCAAAAAGAAAATATGCAGCAATGATCAAAGCATGATGCAGAGGCACCGCGCGTTCCCAGCCGAGACGCGAGAGAAAAGTGCCGCGCTCATATTTTATATCTTCAGCATAAGCGGGAAAATCGAGCGCGATGAAGGCCGCAAATGCCAACATGGAAAGCGGAATCGTTATGATGCTTACAAGACGATGATAACTCCCAGCCTGCAAAAGAAAACCAATGGACGACACAAGATAAGCAAGCTGCATGGCTAGCAGAAATTCGCCGAAACCTTTGGTCACCAACCGGAGCGGCGGGACGGAATAAATTACGATGATAAATAGGTAAACGACCAGAAAGAGGATGGACGATCCCGTGAGATTGCCATCGCGGAAAAAGAAAAAGGCGATCACACCCGCCATGGTCAGTGCGGCGAGAGAAACGTACAGCGCCGCGTCCTGGATGGTTTTGCGCTCAGCGCGAGTTTCTTCTGCGACGATCGGCTCATTGAATGGACGAAAGACTTCAACCAGCAGACTCATGGACAATTGCGCCATGAGAATAGCCAGCATTCCGAACCAAAAAACAGATTGGTGCTGTGGATTGCCAAGGTAACGCGCAATTCCCGCGCCGAGCACATAGGTCAGTGCGGCAAGGAGCAGATAGAGCGGTCGAGCAAGTCGAAGAACAGTTAACAATCTTTGCATTTTTCTCCTGGACAAGACCAATTCTCAACGCCAAGTCGCGAAGAGAAATATATGAACCTTTGCAGCTTGGCGCTAAATCTTTGTTTTCGATCTCCCACAAAGTTTATGTGGATCATTTTTCGATGGCAGTCAAAAACTCTTCCAGCCGAGCAACAGCTTCTGGTAGATTCTTGCGTCCCAAGCCAAGACGGAAGTGATTGGCAGTATCGTCATATGTTGTGCCCGGCAATAATAAAACACCGGCTTCGTGGACAAGTTCATCACAAAAAGTTTCGATATCACCTTTCAGCAAACGCGGAAAAGCCATCGAACCCGCTTGCGGACGAACCCATGAAAACAAGTCAGCGTGACGCTGCATGAGTCCGTCAATCACGTTGAGGTTTTTCTTGATGATGTCGAGGTTTCGTCCAGCCAGTTTTTGACGATGACGCATGGCAACTTCCGCCAGAAATTCGCTTGGCGCGCTGTTGCAGATGGTTGTGTAATCTTTCAAAGCGGCCATGCGTTGATAAATATTTTTATTGCGCGTGGCAATCCAGCCAATTCGCAGACCGGCGAGACCATACGTTTTGGAAGTCACGCCAAGCGAAACAGCATGTTCGCCCAAATCACAGGCGGCG
>JAKBYW010000055.1:0-8412 GCA_021840275.1 Chloroflexota bacterium
TAAAAAGAAACGCCAGGATGTAAACGAGCGGGACCCAATAGAGCAGGTCGGAGAACGCTGCCAGATGGTTGGGGTTAAGGGCAGTTTCCGGCTCATAAAATTTCCCCAGCAGACTGAGGGCAGTTACCGCAAAGAGCGACAATTCGATCCAGACCAACGAGACCCAATTTCGCCATAGGACGATGAACAATCCCAGGCACAGGGCAGCTAAAATCGGGAAGAAATCCCGGTCGAAGGTCGTGGCTGTCCCGGCGTAGGTCTTGAACACCAAGCCGGTAAGGAGGATAAACAGACCGACGATCAGTACCCACAAGTAGATGCGACGCTCGAGCGCGCGCAGCGCCTCGACACTTTCAGTTGGTTTATTATTTTCATGCATCGCGTGAAGTTTGCTCCATCAACCGCAAGAACACAGGTCCCACATTCGGATCGAAGTGCGTTCCCGAAAGTGATTGAATGTGTTCGCGTACCTTCTCTTCGTCCCACGCTTTGCGATACGGACGGTCCGAACGCAGCGCGTCCCACACAACCGCGACGCGCAGAGGCGCGCCACCACCAGAATTAAAATCCCATCCTGGGCCGCTTCAGACAGGCGGCGGTAACGAAACTCTGAATCTTTCAGGGATGGTTTGGTTAACGTCTCCACTTTCATGGCTCTACTCTTCATAGAGAGTCAGATGCCTTTCTTGTGCTAACCAGCCACGCACCTCGAACGCACGAATAAATGGACTGATACCTAATTCTATTACAAACCATCCCCAGTTACATCCATCAGCCGGAGGTTAGATACGAGGCCGCTTGGGGGAAATTCTAAACGTCAAGGAACAGCGCAGAACGCAGTATATGGGTTACCGTTTCCATACAGCCTATCAGTCTTCAGGAATATGATCAGTTGTCCCACTTTAAAGCGCATTAGAAAAACGCCTTTAGTCGTTTGATTATAGCAAAGTGACTAAAGGCATAATACAAAAAAGATGATCATTAAGTTGGGAAGCAGCTTTCTGAAAAATTATTTCAATTCAGATGCGCAGTTGGGACAGCGGGTGGCTTTGATGGCTATGGTGGTAAGGCAAGACGGGCATAAACTTGGTTTTTTAGCAATGCGGCTACGGATTTTCGCTGTCAAGCGAAAGTCCTGCCTTTTCAATAAAGCTGGGGCGTGAGGTGTTTTGCGGGCGAACCCGCCCAAACACCTCACGCCCCCCTTCTTTTTGAGGAGATATGGATTTTTTATAAATGCAGACGGTACAGGGCTATTCTTGAACAGGAGCGACAGGCGCATTTTTGCGCTGGCGAAAGGTAATGCGGCCGCGGGTAAGATCATAGGGTGACATTTCCACGGCCACATGATCTCCCAACAAAATACGAATATAATACTTGCGCATCTTGCCGGAAAGATATGCCAGAACTACGTGGCCGTTTTCAAGCTTAACACGGAACTGTGTCCCGGGCAAAGCCTCGATCACAACGCCATCTGCACGAATTTTGTCTTCCTCTTTAGCCATACATATCTCCTGTATTCTTACTCAGTCTCCTTGGTAAAGGAGCGCCGCTTAATACGGCGGATTGCTTTCTTCTTCTCCATGCGCCGCTGTTCGCTCTTGGAGACGAACCAGCGCTTGCGGCGAACCGTGCTCAAGATGCCGCTCTTGACGATTTTCTTACGAAAACGCTTAAGCAAACTATCCTGGCCTTCGCCAGAACGTAAAACAACCATTGCCATTTAAGATTCACCTCCTTCCAAATGTAGAATGAGCAAATAAAAAAAACTCAGCCGATATACAGACTCGGCTGAGGGACGTGTAAAAAAAGAATAAGCAAGAAGACCCTACGATCAAAACGCTTCACACTCCTCGAATTGTCAACCAGAGAAATAAATTTCTCAACCGAACCAGCGGACGAGATTATACACGATTCAAGAAAGATTGCACAGGCTTTTCAGCCGAATGTCAAAAGCTCGATAGTTGTATTTTGAAAGCCGACCGACTTCGGTTACAGAAAACACGATCTAAAAGTGACAAACCTGGCTTTTTCGAACAAAAAATGTGTGATTCTGCTGTTTTGACCAGTATCGCGAGACAGAGTTAGTTCCATAATACAACACTCGAGCAAATTAAAGACTTTGAATATTTATATATCAACAGCCTACTCGTGATCAAATTTCCTTGGAAATTGGTCCAGTTAAAATACCATTTTTGAGAAAAGCCTTCAATATCATCCTGTTTTCCTTTACCGAGCAAGAAAAACCAGTAATATTGTGTGTATCCCTGCCCGTGCGGCTATTTTGGCGATCCGATCAAGCCATGTACCTGCGCTCCTTCGACTGTGACGAAATACCAAAAGCGAATCTCCAAACCTTTGCTTGGCCGTATTGACATTCACATCGAAGTGCCGCGTGTGGATTACGAGAACTTGAGCGGGAATAGGGCGGACGAATCATCCGAGACCATTCGTAAACGGGTGCAAACAGCCAGAAATATTCAAAACACCCGATTTACGAATCCCGACTCCTGAATATCGAATAACGGCTCTTCCAGCGACACTGTTTGCAACGCCGATATGCGCGTCGGGGAGATTCGGCAATTTTGGCGGTTACAGGACGATGGCCAGAGCCTGATGCGCTCAGCAATGACGCGACTCAATCTATCGGCCCGTGGGTATCATCGTGCCTTGGGAGTAGCTCGCACGATTGCTGATCTGGCGGGGAGCGAGGAGATCCAGTCCGTACACCTTACAGAGGCATTGCAGTATCGGCCGAAGATTGTGATGGGATGTCCCACCTTGTCAGTTGATGGGAACGCCCGTTTTACCTTTCCTTCAACAACCAGCTTTTGCGTGAGCAGTTACGTTATTATTACAGATCATAAAACGTTATTTCAAGAAGCAGTGAATCCAATGGCACTAAAGAAGTCCGCACCCTAAAAACAGAGTGCGGACTTCAATTTACCTTTCACCCGGAACTACCGATCTCTATTTCACGGCACAACCGCAAAGTGATTCTTCAAAGTGTAATGGATATAGTTCTGCCACAGCGGAATGATATTCCCTTGATTATAGTCATGGTCGGAGAATGTTTGAAAAATCACCCGTCCACCATAGCAGGTGGCAAGCGTTCCTTCATCGCCTCTCTTCGAAGAAAGGCCTGCCAGCATGGTTGCATCGCCCGAGCCCGCAATCATGATCTCATCCCCGGAGCCATTCGCCCAATAACGGTTATAGTGCAGGAGCGGAAGCACCTGATTAGGTTCATTAAAGATGGGATGTGTGGGATCCCACCAGTAGATTGAATCAGCGAGGTCATAAGCCTTTCGATACTTGATGCCGCATCCGCTCAGTATCTTGGCGATCGGGCCGTTCGCCTCGCGCTGCAGATACCATACCTCGGCAATCAGAGCAGCTTTATCGCGCGTCAGACGCGTATTGATCACATCCCAGAACTCGCCGGAGACTATATCTTTGTCCTCCGCCCCAACGATGATCAGATCATACTTGACACCCGAATCGAGATATTCCATGAAATGCCCGCTATAGGAACCGGTCTGGGTATATTTCAATCCCATTCCATCCAAGGCATCCTGGATCCACATGCCAATGCCGCGCTCGTCTGTGTTCTCGTAAACCAAAATCTTGGCCGACTTTATCCGGGCTTCGACATCCTGCGTAGGCGTTGGTTGGATCAAGGTGGCAGCAGGCAGGGGTGGAATGGTCGGCTGAACAACAACGGTCTGCTGGATAACAACTGGCGGCTGAGGCGTAGCTTGCGGCTGTATGTTGAGCGCGGCCTGTGTCAACTGAAGAGACATGGCCGTTGCTTGTAGCTCGAGCGCAGCTTTGGTAGAGTCAAAGGCAGGTGGATTGGTCGGAACCGTCCCCGTTACAATGCAGGCCAATAGAACCGCCGCAACTGCCAACCAAAGGAATGTCGTCCCCCGGCTTCCAAATCTTGATGACATAGTGCCTCCCGTTTAGTTCATGAGCGCATCAACAATTCGTGGCTCTATTTACATTATATACTAGATCGGATGTGCATAATATCCCCATCTTTGACGGGATATTCCTTGCCCTCCAATCGTAGTTTGCCTTTTGCCTTCGCTTCATTCATGGACCCGAGGCTGATGAGGTCCTCATAGGCCACCACCTCGGCCCGAACGAATCCACGTTGAAGATCGGTGTGGATGGCTCCCGCCGCTTCCTGAGCCGAGGCGCCGCGATCCACCGTCCACGCGCGGACTTCGTCTTCGCCAACGGTGAAAAAGGATTGGATCTGAAGCAGGTCATAAGAAAGATTAATCATCTTGCTCAGGCTTAATTCCTGAATGCCATATTCCTGCATAAAGACCGCCGCATCTTCAGGAGGCAGTTGAGCGATCTCCATTTCAAGTTTGCCCATCAAGGCAACAGACGGATGATCGAGTTCAGCCACAGGCGCGGACTGCCCTTCGCCCATGTTGAAAACAGTCAGGATGCGTTTGCGAGTCAGCAAACCAAAGGATGCAAGTTCGCGCGCTTCGTCGGCGGCGAATTCCAATTTGCGAAGCGGCGTGCCAGCATTGAGGGCTTCATGCAAACGTGTGAACAAAACCGTCTGGCGTTCGTTGAGGACTTTATCCGTGCCGCCTTTTCTGCGCTCTTCGACCAGCTTTTCCAATTTGCGTTCGACAGTGATCAAGTCATTGAGCATAAGTTCGCCCAGCATCATGTCAACATCACGAACGGCGTTTACATTCCCGGATGGATGCGGCACATTATCGTTGGCGAAGCCGCGCACGACCAGGAGAAAGCCGTCCATCTGGGCGAGTTGATTCAGCAGTTGCCCGGAAATGCCGCTTTTGGCGGCTCCCGTTTCAAGTCCGGCAATGTCCGCGTACGTCACTTTGGCATAGATGGTTTTCTTCGGTTTGAACATGCCAGAGAGTTTGGTCACGCGCGGGTCGGGCACATCCACAACTGCGGTGTGAATCTCGATACGTCCGGCGCTGGCGGTGGTGGGTGTGTTGCCGCGCGTCAACGCGTTGAAGATGGTAGTCTTGCCTGATTGGGGGAGTCCGATAATTCCTAGTTTCATCTTGACCTTAAGGTTAGGGTTGGTTATACTCTGCCTGCAAGTAAGCCGGAGTGGCGGAACTGGCAGACGCGCACGACTCAAAATCGTGTTCCTTCGGGATTGAGGGTTCGATTCCCTCCTTCGGCATTATACCAGTACGATCAATATTTCCACCGCGGGCACTCGCCCGCTTTGCCTCTAGCGCGAGACTGCCCATTAGCAGTTTCGCGTTTTATTTTTTGAAAGGAGCGCTGGATGAAACTCTATTTTATCTTTCTACTGATAGATGGGCTGATCTTGCTAACGTATCCTTTTCTGTATGTCGCCAACAAAGTACGCCGCGTTATAAAACTCAGACAGTAATTGAAACATCACTCACACGGAGGCCTCCAATGTCTGCAACAACGAACGATATTCTGGCTGTCATCATGGGCGGTGGACGCGGCGCCCGCTTGTATCCTCTGACGAAAACGCGCTCCAAGCCTGCCGTGCCAATTGCAGGTCAATACCGTTTGATCGATATTCCCATTAGCAATTGCATCAACTCCGAGATTTACCGCGTCGCGATTTTGACGCAGTTCAATTCAGTTTCCCTTCACCGACACATTACCCAAACCTATAACTTCGATGCGTTCCACCCCGGCTGGGTGCAGATCTGGGCCGCCGAGCAAACACTGCAATCTGCGGACTGGTATCAAGGCACAGCGGACGCCGTTCGCAAACAACTTTTTGAAATCCAATCCACAGGGGCGGAACATATTTTGATCCTCGCCGGCGATCATCTTTATCGCATGGATTATGCTGAAATGGCCGAATATCATTGGAAGAATGATGCCGATTTAACGGTGGCCGTTCACCCGGTTCCGCGCGAAGAGGCGCCCCGTCTGGGTATTTTGAAATGCGAATCGGATGGCCGAATTTCCGATTTCGTGGAAAAGCCGCAGGACCGGGAAACTCAAGATAGATTTATCAGCCGGGACGATCCTGAGCGTCCCTTCCTTGGCTCGATGGGCATTTATCTTTTCAATACAAAAGTTTTGATTGATCTGCTGACTTATCATCCCAGCCATGATGATTTTGGCATTAATATCATTCCTGAGGCTGTCCACTCACACAAAGTATACGGCTTTGATTTTGATGGATACTGGCGCGATATTGGAACCATCCGCTCTTTTTATGAAATAAATCTGGAAATGGCGTCTTCCAGTCCGCCGTTTAATTTCTATGATCCCAAATTCCCGATCTATACTCATGTCCGCTACCTGCCTGGGAGTGTCATAAATAACAGCCAATTAAAGGATGTTCTCCTGTGTAATGGTTGCCGCATCCAAAAAGCCAAGATCACTCATTCGGTAATCGGTGTCCGCAGTCAGATTGCGGCCGGAACCCAAATCAAAGACAGTATTCTGATGGGGGCGGATTATTATGATCCGGGAAGGCGTCCATCCTCAATTCCAACAGGCGTCGGTCCCAATTGTGATATTGAAGGCGCGATCCTGGATAAGAATGTTCGCATCGCTGAGGGTGTGGTGATCCGGCCATTCCCGCGTCGAACAGAAATCGATTCTGAGAATTGGTTCGTGCGGGATGGTGTGGTGGTGATTCCCAAAAATAGTGAGATTGCGCCAGGCACACGGATTGCCCCTGAATAACCAAAGCGAGCTAATAATTCTGTCGGCTTTTTTGCTTGACATTCCCCTGCCGACAGAATACACTCAATTTTGGTTGGGGAGTAGCCGCCTGCGCTCCTTAATTGCAGGATGGATTGTCGTCATATCATTGGTCGAAAGGCCATCGGCATTCCATGCGCTTCCAGGCGTTGGCAAGACCACCACGAATATTCGTGGTGGTCTTTTTTCTTCACCCACTTCTTTAGCGGAGATTTTAATGTCGACTGAACTAAAAATAGGAAATATCGGAAGCATCGAGCAAAAAGGCTGGCATGCATTGGGCACAGAGGATGTTCTGCGCGATCTCGAGGCGCATGATAATGGTTTATCTTCCGAAGAGGCCGCACAACGTTTACACCAATACGGACACAATCAATTACATGAAGCCCCGCGTCCGGGCCTGCTGGCAACGCTCTGGGACCAGCTAAATAATTTTGTCGTGATCTTGTTGATCGTAGCCTCCATTATTTCAGCGTTACTTGGCGAATGGGTGGATGCCTCAGCTATTCTGGCAATCGTTATACTGAATACATTGTTGGGCATTATTCAGGAACGACGAGCCGAAGAAGCATTGGCCGCATTGAAACGGCTGGCAGCACCTGATGCACAGGTTTTACGCAACGGACATCGCACGACTGTCCCTTCGCGAAATCTTGTGCCTGGTGATATTGTTTTCCTAGAAGCCGGAAACTATGTTCCCGCAGATTTGCGCCTGCTGGAAGCCGTCAACTTGCGCGTCGAAGAGGCCTCGCTCACAGGCGAGTCCCTGCCGGTGCAGAAGAACGCGGCCACAGTCCTGGGAAGAAGCGTTCCGCTCGGCGACCGAAAGAACACCGCTTTCATGGGCACTCTCGTCGCATACGGGCGCGGACGCGGCGTCGTCACTAGCACCGGGATGCACACCCAATTAGGTCTGATCGCCCGCATGTTGGAAAACGTGGAAACCGAAGAAACGCCCTTGCAGCGTCGTCTCGATCAATTGGGGCAAACGCTCAGCATCGGGGCTCTGTTCCTGGTGGCGGTTGTATTCGTTGTTGCCTTGATCAATTACACCAACATCGGGAACCTGTTCTTAAACCCTCTCGCTTATATAAAAGAAAACCTGAAAGAAATCACGGATGTATTTATTATCGCCATCAGCCTGGCCATCGCGGCAGTGCCTGAAGGACTCCCCGCCGTTGTGACAATCAGCCTGGCGCTTGGGATGCGCGAAATGATCCGCCGCCACGCGCTAATCCGCAAGCTGGCTTCCGTTGAGACGCTTGGATCGGCGACTGTGATCTGTTCCGATAAAACCGGCACGTTGACGCAGAACGAAATGACGGTCACACGCTTGTGGACGGATGGAAAATTCATTGAAGTAACCGGCACGGGTTATGTTCCGCAAGGCGAATTTACGATCGAGCAAAGGCCTATTGAGATTGCCAATTATCCCGCTGCGCTGACATCCCTCTGGCTGGGCGTCTTGAACAATGACTCACAACTTGAAGTCACCGGCGCAAGCGATATGCAACAGACTTATCGCGTGGTCGGCGACCCGACCGAAGGAGCCTTGATTGTCGCTGCTGCCAAGGCGGGCGTTTTGCACATTGATATTAATGATGCCTATCCTCGCGAAAACGAAATACCATTCGACTCAGAACGCAAGCGCATGGTCACAGTCCACGATGTGCGCAATCCAAAACCCGAAGATCCTTC
>JAKBYW010000056.1:0-8339 GCA_021840275.1 Chloroflexota bacterium
CCTTGCTGATCAATGATTTGAAATTGGTGGAGCGTGCTGAGATCATCCGCGAAAAGGGGACGAATCGTTCGCGTTTTTTCCGCGGCCAGGTGGATAAATACACGTGGGTAGATGTAGGTTCATCCTATCTTCCGTCTGATATTTTAGCGGCATATTTATTTGGGCAATTGGAACAGCGCGAGAAGATTCAGGCGCATCGCAAAAACGTGTGGAAAACCTATCAAACCGGTCTGAAAGATTGGGCGGCGAAGCACAATATTCAATTACCCACTATTCCTGAATCTTGTGAACAGGCCTATCACATGTTCTATATGCTCATGCCTAAGCTCGATCTGCGTCAGGAGTTAATTATGTATTTGCGCGAGCGCAATATCCAGAGCGTCTTTCATTACCTGCCTTTACACCTTTCCGACATGGGACGCAAGTTTGGCGGACGCGAGGGGGATTGCCCGGTTACTGAGCGTGTCAGCGACCAATTAATTCGTCTGCCATTCCACAATGCTTTGGCAGGTTCAGAACAAGAACAGGTTATCGAGGCCATTTTGGATTTTAAGTTCTGAGCGGCTTGAATATGGTTTTTTCAAGGCCATGGTGAACTCTAGCTTTTTTCATTTTTTCACCGCAAAGAGCGCGAAGTGCGCCAAGAAAAAGAAATCTTTGCGTTCGCTTGTCCTCGCAGAGGGTTACGAGCTTCGCGGTTCATTCCCTGACTTTGAGAAAGTCGTGACGGCTTGAATAAGTCCCTTTATCGGCACATGGTAAAATCATCAGATAAAGAGGAAGCCGTGCCCCGCAAACCCCAACTTTCAATTGATATTGTTATTCCGGTTTATAACGAAGCTGGCGTAGTCGAGCAGACCTTTGACAGGTTACGCTCGGTTGCCGATTCGCTTTCGTACAAGTTCACGTTCTATTATGTTAATGACGGCTCGCAGGATGGTACGTCTGATTCCCTGGCTGCGCTGGCAAAAATGGATTCCCGTGTACGGGTGGTCGAGTTGAGCCGCAATTTTGGTCATCAGGCCGCGCTGACAGCTGGCATGGACATTGCCGGCGGAGATGTGGTCATCACAATGGATTCCGACGGCCAGCATCCGCCAGAGTTGATCCCGCAAATGTTGGAACTGGCGAAACAGGGTTATGACATTATCCAGGGTCAGCGCATGGATGCGACACAGATGGATCCGTTCAAAAAGTGGACCTCAGGTTTTTTCTACCAAATCCTGAATTTAGTCAGCGGGACACAGATTCTGCCCGGCGCGGCCGATTTCCGCGCGCTCTCCCGCCAGGCATTGGATGCACTCAAGGCCATGCCGGAATATCATCGCTTCCTGCGCGGCATGGTCTCGTGGATGGGATTCAAAGTGGCTATTTTGCCATACCATGAGCCGCGGCGTATTGCGGGCAAATCGAAATATTCATTTGGAATGATGATCCGCCTGGCATCCGATGCCATTTTTTCTTTTTCACTCATGCCGCTCTATATTGGCTTGAGCACGGGCGTAATTTTCTTTGTTCTTGCGCTGGTTCAACTGATCTATCTTTTAACGCTCTGGCTCAGTGGAGACTCTCAAAAAGTTATTCCGGGTTGGGGCTCCTTGATGGCGGTCACCCTGGTTGCCAGCGGGATCATTATGATTTTGCTTGGATTTATTGGTGTCTATGTCGGCTATATTTTTCAGGAAGTTAAACGGCGGCCGGTTTATTTGATACGACACCCGGATTCATCTGAGGAATAGTTGCGGCGATGCGTCGAATTTCCTTCTCTGCCTGGACCGTTCCATTAATACTCCTAATCGTGGTTATCGCCGCTTATGGCCTATTTGCTGCGCAACAGGGAATTCACTGGGATGATTGGGTCCTTGTCTGGATTCCTACTTTCCTGGGGAAACAAGGGCTTATTCATTATTTCTCTGTAAGGCGGCCTGTCTGGGGGTATTTCTTTGTCATGACAACCTCGTTGCTTGGAACAAATCTTCTTGGATGGCAGATTTTTGCCATAACCTGGCAATGGCTTGCATCGGTGGCGTTATGGTGGGCCTTGCGTCTGGCCTGGCCGCGGAATTCACGTGCAGTGTTATTTATGACGTTGTTCATTGTGTTGTATCCAGGTTTCAGCCAGCATTCGATAGCGATCTTTTACGGCCACTTTTTCCTTATCTTTACGTTCTTTTTTCTTTCTTTCGCTTTCATGCTTTTGGGGCAACGCCAGCCAAAATATTATTGGCCGGCGTTAATTGGTGGTGTGCTTTGTTCCGCCATCAACCTTTTTTCGTTGGAATACTATTTTGGGATTGAGCTATTACGGCCTCTTTTGCTGTGGATGGTGATCTCAGATATCACACCCGAAAAAAGGTCTCAGATCAAGCGCACATTGCTTGCCTATCTGCCTTATGCGTTCGTGCTGGGATGTTTTGGCTTATGGCGCTTATTTGGATTTCATTCCCAGATGTACCAGGTTCAATCGTTCGGTGCCTCTGGCGCGGGGATTATGCAATCGTTGACGCCGCTGCTTGGCGAAATTCTGAGAGCAATATGGGCTTCAAGTGTACAGGCGTGGTGGGGAATATTCCACATTCCTCCGATGAGCGAGATGGGACTTTCTCTCTCTATCATTTATGTTCTCTTGTCGCTCATTTCTTTTGCCGGGCTGATGTTCTATGTTTTGCGATTACAGCATTCCGAGATCGAAAATCAACAGCGGACTGAAATAAGAACAATTCAACAATGTTTGATTCTAGGCGGATGCGCTATTCTAACAGCCGGAATTCCATTCTATCTTGTGGGGCTGCAAGTCAGGTTGGCTTTCCCCGCTGACCGTCTTACTCAACCTTTTGCGTTTGGAACAGCCCTGATTCTTGTGGCTTTGTTGGAATTGATCCCCTCAAATTCATGGCGCGTGGGCATTGCGGCTACGCTCGTTGCCCTAGCAATCGGACTCCAGATCCAATACGGATTTTCCTATCGTCAGGATTGGAAGCTACAGAAAGCTTATTTCTGGCAGTTGTCATGGCGCGCGCCAGCAATAAAACCTGGTACGGCCATCCTTTCCGACAATACAATATTCACCTATACAGATGATGATGCCTTGACCTTGCCGCTCAATTGGATATATTGGCCCACAGGCAAGAGCGGCTCTCTCCCGTATGCCCAAAAATTCTTTTCTGTCAATGCGGGAAGCGCAGTTTCACTAACGCCCGGATCGCCGGTCGTAATGTCGAAGGATAGTTATGATTTTCAAGGTTCCACCGATGCCGTGCTGGTCGCCCAGTTTAATCCTCCATCCTGTCTGCATATATTAAGCCCGGTTTACGATGCCGACCTGCCGCTGGCTCCTGCTTCCGGCGAAACCTACCGGAGCCTTTCGGCCCTTGCTTTTCCAATGCTTGGACGGAAGGCTGCGATTGCACTGCCGCTTTCCAAGCCGGAATTGATCATAGCCTCTGCGAATCCGCCCGCCTCTTTACCGGATATTTTTGGGACTGAGCCGATACATAACTGGTGCTACTATTACGAAAAAGCTGATCTTGCCCGGCAGGCAGGAGATTGGCCGCGCGTGGCAAGTCTCGGCGATAAGGCTTTTGCGATTCCATATCATCCCGACGATCAATCTGAATATCTTCCTTTCATTGAAGCATATGCCCGTACGAAACGTTGGGATGACGCGCAGAAATTGACTTTCTCAACCGCCGATGCCATGCCGATTCTCAAGCCAGCGTTGTGTGCCCTCTGGCAGCGTGTGGATAATAATGCTTCATTGTCAGTTCAGGAGCATGACATCATCAATAAAGTCGAATATCGTTTGAATTATTGCCCAACCCATTAAGATGATGGAGTCCTCCTATACTTTTACTTTCCTGCGCCACGGCGAATCGGTTGGCAACGCCGAAGAACGTTTTCAGGGCCAGTCTGATTTTCCGTTGACGGAGGCGGGACGGATTCAGGCGCGGAGTTTGGCGAAACGCTGGTCGATGGAGCAGACGAAATTCGATTTGGCGCTAACCAGCCCGCTTATCCGCGCAAAAGAGACGGCGGAGATCATCACTTCAAAATTGAAGGTCCCGCTTGAGCTTGATCCGATCTGGATGGAACGCGACAACGGCGCCATGTCCGGCTTGACGCGTGATGAAATTGTCAGGCGTTTTCCTGAACCGGATTTTCGTACGCCGTATGATCCCTTCGGCGAAAGCGGCGAGGGTGATTGGGAACTATTCCTGCGCGCCGGCAGGGCAATATATGAATTGTTGAAACGCCCGCCGGGAAAATATCTGATCGTCACGCACGGCGGCCTGCTCAATAAAGTGATGTATGCGGTTCTTGGAATTCCCGTGCAGGCCAACTCGAACGGCCCAAGTTTTCGGTTTAACAATACGGGCTTTGCCATTTTTAATTATGTGCCGTCGCGTCATCAATGGCGGCTGATCAGACTCGAATCCCCCATTTAGTGAATGTTCCTTCGTGGAAAATTTGCCATAGGCGGGCACAGAAAACGCGGAAAATAATTCAAAGATCAGCGTCCTGTGTGTTAATCCGCGTCCCATTTTTTAAATGTCCGGTGGAGAATAATCCCTTCAATTCTATCAGTTCAACTTTTTGTGGACTTCGTGACAAAGGGTTTCGATCCTCGTGTGGAAATGTGACATCTTCAAAAAACTCGATCATTAACCATCAGCCCAAACGGAAACGTTCGGGCTGATTTATAATTCAAGCATGGACACAAATTTGCTTCGCTCACGTTACGAAGAACTCAAGTCACAGATCGGCTTCCATAATTACAGGTATCACGTGCTCGACGCGCCCATTGTCAGCGACGCGGAATACGACAAACTGCTAAATGAGTTGAAACAGATCGAAGCCGCGCACCCGGACTGGGTCTCGCCTGATTCGCCGACGCAGCGCGCGGGCGCCAAAGCGGCTGACCGTTTCGACAAAGTCCGCCACCCCGCGCCGATCCTGTCGCTGGCGAATGCTTTCGGCGGCGATGATGCGCGCGCCTGGTTCGAGCGTGTCCGCAAACTGGACGAGCGCGTGGCTTCCGCGAAATTCGTCGTCGAGCCAAAGATCGACGGTTTGTCGGTCGTCTTGCATTACCGCGATGGGATCTTTGTGCAAGGCGCAACGCGCGGCGATGGCGAAGTAGGCGAAGACATCACATCCAACTTGCGGGCAGTGCGTTCGATTCCTTTAAAGATTCCTGTGAGTCGAGAATCGGGGATCGGAAACCGGGAGTTGGAAAAACGATTCCCGAATATCGAATCCCGACTCCCGAAGTATTTGGTTGTACGCGGCGAAGCCTTTATCCCCATCAAAGAGTTCGATGAATTAAATAAGCGTCTTGAAGAAGCGGGCGAGAAAACGTACCTCAACCCGCGCAACACAGCCGCGGGTTCATTGCGCCAACTCGACCCAGCGCTGACCGCTTCGCGTCCGCTGACTTTGCTCGTGTATCAAATCATTCATTCCGAAGGCGGCAAAATTCCAACTTCGCAATGGGAATTGCTCGAATACTTGAAAGCGTTGGGATTTCCGGTCACCGATGTTGCCAGGCGTTTCAACGATATTGAATCAGCCATTGCCTACACCGAAACATGGAAAGAAGGCCGCGACAAATTGCGGTACGAGGCGGATGGCATGGTCATCAAGATTGACGATCTGAATCTGGCCGCTGAACTCGGCTTCGTCGGCAAAGACCCGCGCGGCGCGATTGCGTTTAAATTCCCGGCGCGTGAAGTCACTACGAAATTGCTGGACATCCGCGTCAGCGTTGGCCGGACGGGGGTTTTGATTCCCAACGCGGTACTCGAGCCGGTCGAGATCAACGGCGTAATCGTCGAGCGCGCTACACTTCACAACTTTGATTACATCACAGAAAAAGATATTCGCGTCGGTGACCGTGTGCTGGTCAAACGCGCCGGAGAAGTAATTCCCTACGTCATCGGCCCGGTGATCGATGCGCGCACGGGCAAAGAGAGAAAATATGAGCCGCCATCAACTTGTCCGGTCTGTGAACAACCGGTTGAACATTTCGAAGGCGAGGTGGCGTGGTATTGCGTCAATGCCGCCTGCCCGGCGCAACTCCTGCGAAATGTGGAGCATTTCGTCTCGCGCGGCTCGATGGACATCAATGGGCTTGGATACAAGATCGTCGAGAAATTAGTTGATACCGGCGCGGTCAAGGATGTGGCGGATATTTACACGCTCACGCGCGAATCCATTCTGGATGCCGTGACGAAGAAAGATAGAAAGACCGAAAAGGAACCGCCGGGCAAGATCGCGGACAATTTGTTATCGGCCATCGCTGATTCGCTGAATCGCCCTTTGAATCGTGTGATCACCGCGCTTGGTATGCGTGGCGTGGGTGAAGTGTCGGCGGGTGACTTGGCGCGCCACTTTGGAAATTTGGATGCGCTCTCCAAAGCCAGCGTTGACGATCTTCAGCAGATCGAGGGCGTGGGGCCGAACATCGCCGAAGCCATCGTGGATTGGTTCGCGCGGCCGGCAAACAGGAAGTTGTTGAAGAAATTGAAGATCGTTGGTTTGTGGCCGGAGATGAAGGAGGCGGAAAGCAGAAAGCAGGAGAGCGCGCTCACAGGCTTGACCTTCGTCGTGACCGGCACGCTCCCAACCTTCTCACGCGATGGCGTGAAGGAATTCATCGAGTCGAACGGCGGCAAAGTAACCGATAACGTCTCGAAGAAAACAAGTTACCTCGTGCTCGGCGCAGAGCCCGGCTCGAAATTCGAGAAGGCAAGGTCGCTGGGCGTGAAGATTATCGGGGAAGAAGAATTGAAGAAGTTGGCTTCAAATGTTTGATTCGCAGAGCGATGTATAATTTGAGCAAGGTATTCAACATTGCGTAAAGACGCCGCAAACTGGATTGCGCTAACTGAGTACGATATTGAAACTGCCCGCCATATGCTTGACACGGGGCGGTATCTATACGTTGTCTTTCTTTGCCATCTTGCGCTGGAGAAAATACTCAAAGCACATGTGGCAGAAGTAACCCAAACTTTTCCCATCAAAACGCATGATTTGATTTATTTGGTCAAGAAGTGTGAGTTGGAGCTTCCAGAAGCTTATCTGGATTTCATTGGTAAAATCAACACAGCCAGTATACCCACCCGTTACCCAGACGACCTACAACGCTCTTTGAAAGAGTATCCAAAATCAGTCGCTAAAGATTATTTGAGTCAAACTCAAGGGATTATTCAATGGCTAAAAGAACATCCGAACTTAAGCAAATAGTCGGGCGATATCGCGCCCAGCTCGAGAAGATGGGGATTCATCCAGCTCGTATTTTGCTGTATGGCTCGCAAGCCGCCGGGACTGCCCGCGAAGGCAGTGACATAGACCTGATCGTCATTTCCGGCGATTGGAAAAAATATAACAATCGCCAACGCTTGGAATTGCTTGGAATCGCCTCGGCCAGAATTTTGGAGCCTGTTCAAGCGCAGGGATTTACGCCCAGTGAAATCAAATCGAAAAAGGTTATGCCTTTTTGGGAACAGATAATAAAAGAACAGACGATTGTAGTTTAACCAGGTCGCAAGTCCTGTATTATTGAGTTTCAGCCATGGAAGGACTCGGAGATTTTGCCCGCAGGGTGCTTCGCAAAAAATCTCCGAGTCCTTATTTCTGGACGCGGGGTAAAATAAACTGAAGGAAAATAAAGCGATGAAAACCTATAAACGAATTTTCCTATACCTTTTCCTTATGATCGTTGTAACTGGCTGTGTCAATGTTACGACTAATGTGCCTCTTTCAAGTTCCACCGCCACTAACGGCGAGACCCCGTCAACCCCCAAGCCCACCGAGATTCCCGCCACCCCCACCGAAACCCCCGACCCCAACAACCCCCCCGGCGCCACCGGCAAGGATGCGCAGGGAAATTGGATAAAAACAGAAAACGGCGTGCAGGTTGCATGGAACGCAGAATTAAATACATGGGAACGGCATATTAATGTGAACAATGAAGGTATCCCACTTGTAGCTTTAACTCAACAAATGCAGAATAATGGTGGCAAAGATATGCTGTTTTTACATGCTAAAGTTAGTGATAAAGTTCCAGGATTTGAACATATTGGATCATTAAGTCTTCATAATGGAGCTAATGTAAATATACGCGAAAGTTTTGGTAATCAATTTTGGTTCGATTTATTAAAAAAAATTGGATCAAACTTAGATTATCAGCAAATACTCGATGGTAAAGTTTTTATTTCATTTACTACATCTGATGGGACACAAAATTGGAAAATCAGCCCAGACACAAAAGTAGAAGTATATATTCTTGATAAGCCGATCGGTAATGGGTTCCAAGACTGGAAAGATGCTAAAGGGAA
>JAKBYW010000002.1:0-36533 GCA_021840275.1 Chloroflexota bacterium
AATGGCAGGCGATTGATGCATTGGACCGTATTCCATGAACGTCGCTTCAGGCGTGACGGGCGGCTGTCCCCAGTTGAAGAAGCGTCGGTCATACGGACAGGCTTCCATGCAGAGGCGACAGCCAATGCAGCGTTCCTGATCGATCAGCACAACGCCTTCGGGTGTTGTAAACGTCGCGCCAACCGGACACACGTTCACACATGGCGCGTTCTGGCATTGCTGGCATGGCGTCGGAACAAACTGCGTGCCGCCGCCTGGCAATTCAGGTTCATAAACCTGGATCCATTCCATCGGCTGAGGAGCAAAGTGACCTTGGATGCACGCCTCAGTACATTGCGGCGGTTTGCCAACCGACTGGCAGCCATCGCAATAACGCAGGTCGATCACCATTGTCCAACGGCGCAAACGCTGACCTGTGGTTGTGGTCGCGTTGGAAGACTTCGCGCCCGCATTTTTCTGAGTCTGCAATAACAGTGTGGGAGCAGCCACCGCACTCAGCGCGGCTACACCGAGAACTTGGAGTGTTTGTCGACGCGCGATTGAAACCTGCGGAGATGGCGTCTGAGGAACCTTACTTTCTGGTTTGACCCTCTTGCGCGTGCCTTGTCCACCATGCGAGTCACTCACTGCGTCCGACTCTTCCGCTGGCTCTGGGCCGCGATGTTCAACAACTTCCCATATCGAAACAACCGGGAAGAGCTTTGCGAAAACAGAAATGATCAGTGCAAATAGTGCGAACCCGCCAGCAAGAATGGACCACTCGATCCAACTCGGAGAATAATCTCTGGGCAGGTAAGCCATCAGCGGCACGCGGAACCCGGCGACGATAATCAAATAGCGTTCGATCCACATTGCGATCAACACTAATACCGCCGAGAAAATAATTCCCTTAATTGTCCGCGTGCGTCGAGAACTCACCAGTAATATGGGCAGGAGAATGCCGCCAAGGATATAGAACCAGAACAATCCCGCGTATTGCCCGACGAACAGCTCCTGGATGTAGAAGATGATCCCCTCTTCCATCTTGTAGCCGGTTGTGAGGTACTCGGAGATGTTCAGGTATCCCATGATGGCTGCCATCGCAACCAGCAAATAGCCCAGGTTTACGAACTGAGTCTTGGTGATGAACTCTTCGAGGTGCAGTACCCAACGCAGAACCGCCATCAAGATGACGATGGCAGCGATGCCAGAATAGATCGCACCCGCGACGAAGAACACACCAAAGATTGAACTGTTGAGCGGATCGCGCAGCGTCATCGCGAACACCCACGAAACGACCGTATGCACAGAGACCGCAACCGGGATGATGACAATCATCATGATCGACATGGCTCGCTCAAGCGCCTGACGCTGAGCCGGCGTTCCCTTCCAACCAATCGAAGCAGTTGTAAAGAACCAGCGCTGCCAGCCGGGTGCCTGCGCGTTCAGGCGATCACGACAAAGCGCTAAATCAGGGATGAGCGGTAAATAAAGATAAATGAGGCTACCAGTCAGGTAAGTAATGATGGCAAGAATGTCCCACATGAGCGGAGATTGCCAACGACCAAAAAGCACCATGTTCAAAACACGATCTGGCCGCCCCATATCAATGGCAGGAAACAGCGCGGCAACCATCAACGCAACGCCCGTGATGAATTCCGCCATGCGCGTGATGGACATCTGCCAACGCGCGCGCGTCACGCGCAAAATGGCGGAGAGCAATGTCCCAGCATGACTGATGCCGATGAAGAAAACAAAACTGGCAATATAGAGTCCCCACGAAATTCGGTCACGCAGGTTCGTAACAATGAGTCCATTTATAAGCTGCTGGCTATAGGCATACAGTGCCAGGCCAAGGACTGCCAGCAAGAATGCAAGCCACGCAAAGTATCGCCAACCTGTTCCGCGCAAAGGCGCGAGCACGCGTTCTTCGAGACGCATCCTCCATTTGGCAAGTTCATCACTTTGATAAAGATTCAATTCAGTCATCGTTTATCAGCCTCCGATGTATTTGTCATCTGCTGCAAGTGGTGCCCACTCTTTCGCGGCTGTTTCACAGCCACGCGCAGGGCGTTATATAAGTCCTGTGGCTTCTGCAGTTCCTTTCCAGCACCCGACCAGATGTGCATCGTTGTTTCATCCAACCGCAAGGCAACTACCCGCCATGGTGCCTGATGTGTACGCAATAGGCTGAGTATCGCGTCTGTCGCCGTGCCTTCATCTTCTTCGACCAGCACAACATCCGGCGTCAGCTGCGCAATTTCAGCTTCGATCCGCGTCCAGTCCTTCAATTCGCCAATCAGTTTGATGTGCGGAGTGTCTCGCAACGCAACGCGGATTGAGTGTGCAAACAAAGCGTTGTGATAGACGAGCAATACACGCGACATAATTCGCTCAACTTGCTTTCATTATCTAATAGAAGGCGCTGAAGGAAAATCGTGTAAATTATGATTTGGAGGCAAAAAAAGTATGATTCTGTGTCCCCCGATAAACAAGAACAACCTGTTAACTTACTAGACCATGCTTCACGGCGTACTTGATCAGGTCGGCAGTGGTACGCAAACCAAGTTTTTCGAGAATGTGGGCGCGATGGGTCTGCAGGGTGCTTTGCGTAATTGCCAAACGATCTGCAATTTCCTGGTTGCTGATTCCCTCTGCTAGCAACAACAAGACCTCGCGCTCGCGCTCGGAGAGACTGCCATAGCCACTCTCCACCACGCCGGATTCAACCCGGCGCACGTAATCGCCGATAAGCTTCTTTGCCACCGAGGGATACAGGAAGGCCTCGCCGCGCGCCACCGATCGCGCCGCGGCCAGCAGATCTTGTGTAGCAGCCTTCTTCAACACGTAACCTGACGCGCCCGCTTGCAGCGCGCGGAAAAAATATTCATCGCTCTCGTGCATGGTGAGGATCAACACCTGCGTCTGCGGCGACTCGGTTTTGATCAACCGCGTTGCCTCCAATCCGCCGAGGTCGGGCATGGAAATATCGAGGATCGCCAAATCGGGCCGAGTCTCCCTTGCGCCTGCAACGGCCTCACGCCCGTTTTCTGCCTCCGCCACGACCACAAAATCGGGTTCACTTTCCAAGAGCATGCGTAACCCGTCGCGCACGATGCGGTGATCTTCAGCGAGCAAAACGCGAATCTGATTCAATAGGACTTCTCCTTGGACAGGAACTTTTCGAGTGGCACGTACAAGGTCACGCGCGTGCCATGGGGCTGGATGGGTTCGATCATAAGCGTTCCACCAATCAGTGCGGCACGCTCCTGCATCCCCAGCAAGCCAAGCGGGCGATGCCCATTGGCGTCGCTGCGCCAATCACCCTGAATGCCTATACCATCGTCTTCAATGAACACTTGCAGGGCGTCAGCGACACGAAGTGAGAGCGCAGCATGCTGTGCTCTAGCATGCCGTGCGATATTCGAGATTGCCTCCTGCGCAATGCGGAAGATCGTGATTTCGACCGAAGCTGGGAGTCGCTCAGGCATGTGATCGGCTTCAAGTTTGGTGGTGACACCTAGGGGGCCCAGCCGGGTTGCCAACTCCTCGCGCAAGGCCGCCTCCAGTCCCAGTTCGTCCAGCAGTGTAGGACGCAGTTCGACGATCAATTGATGTGCTTGTTCCAACGTCTGCCAAACCAATTTCTGTGTTGCGGCAAGTGTCTGCGCTGCTTGGTTGGGTTCAGCAGCAATTTGTGTTTCGCACATTTTGAGATCAATGCTCAGGCGCGTGAGCAATTGTCCCAGTTCGTCGTGAATTTCGCGTGCCACCCGCGCACGCTCTTCCTCCTGGGCCTGGATGACCTGTTCCAACAATGCGGCACGCGCGGCCTCCTTCTCTTGCAAGGACGCATATAAGCGCGCATTTTCAATCGCTGCCGCGGCCTGATTCGCAAATGCCTGTAAAACGGTAATGTCATTATCGGTGAAAACATTCTCATCTGAAAAGTTGTAAAGTACGAGCGCCCCCAGCCGAGCTCCCTTGGAAACGAGCGGAGTACCTAGAATACTTTTTACCGCTCGTCCACCGATTGCTCGCCGAAAACAGGCCTCATTCTCTACGCTTAGATTCGATTGTGCTATCCTTATTTCCTCCACCAAGTTCAGTCGCACGGGGGTGGGGGCCTCAAAAACCCGGCCGGCGATCCCCTCGCCGATATGGTAGCCGAGCTGCGTACATTCCGCTACATCAAAGCCATACGTGGAGCGGACCCGGAGCAATTTTTGCGCGTGGTCGAACAGAAAAAAGGCGATCCCCTCCGCTGAAGGCACAACTTCCAGAGTTTCCCTGATCAAGATCTCAAACAGTCTATCGATATCTAGGGTGGTAATCAGAGCCTGTGACGATTTGACCAGCGCTGTGAGTTCAAGGGTGCGTTGGCGGACGCGCGCTTCCAATTCGCGGTTCCAATGTGCGATTTCTTCGCGCGATTGTTTCAGTTCCGTGCGCATTTCATCGAACGAGCGCGCCAACCGTCCCACCTCATCTTCCGCTATGAGATCCAGCGGAAGATCGAGATTGCCTGCCGCAATGCTCTGCGATGCATCAATGAGCGCATTCACTGGCTTCACCACCGCGCGCGTCGTAACCCATGCAAGCAAGAGACCCGCCAGGAGCACAACAACGCCAAACAGGAGCAGCCGATTTTCCAGCGCATGCGGCAAAGCGAATGCAATATCCTGCGGCTCCTCCACGATCACGCCCCAAGGCGCCATGCTGAGGGGAACAAAAGCAATGATGTGCGTTGGCTCGGCAGAACCCGAGGGCATTTGATGTGTCACCGTGACGGCTTGCTTATGTGCAAGCTGGTCTTTGATGAGCTGAAAATGATCGCTTAGACTCCATTGGCGCTCGGACTCTGTGGATGCAATCACGATCCCCGATTCGTTGATCACGGTGATTCCGTAGCTAGCTTTGCCCATGTCAAGCGTGGGTGCTATGTGCTGACTGAAACCAGATAGGTTGATGTCGCCGACCAGGTATCCGCGAATCTGTCCTGCGACGCGAATCGGAGTGACGAGAGAAAGCACCCCATGCGTACCGGCGCCGGACGCCACCTCATCGGTGATGGATGATTCTTGAGACAGCAAGGTAGCTTGAAACGAGGGCAGGCTGGAGAGGTTATCGGGAATTGCGCCCGAATCGGGCGGATCACTCCACAAGACCATACCATTCGGATCGGTTAGCGTAATTATGCAAGGGTTGCCAAAGCGATCATAGTTCAGCCAATGCTGGCGCAATGTGTGGATCGTGTCCTGCACCTGGTTCTCTTGCTGGACTGCCAAAGCCGCGCCAACATTCTGAGCCGCCTCGTCTAGTTCGCTCTGGAGATGAGAGAAGTTGCCGTCGATCTCACCGGCTATGGCGCGCGCGGCGATCAGGCGTTCGCGAAACACCAGATCGGTGCTCTGGCTAACCGCTTCCATGCTTACTGCGCTGTATGCTGCCATGACAACGATCAGCCCGCCCGTAACATAGAGCATGATCCTACGCTGTAATCCAAGCCGCTCAAACCGCGCGATGATTGGTTGCAACACGCCCTCGATTATAGTGTGTCTCTCTCGAAAAGACGCATCCACGCTCGGGAATGCACTGAAATATATTCTGTTTTTGCAACCTTCTGGTTAACTCGGAGGAACTACGCACCTTGATCAGACCCGGGAACGCCCACTCCAGTCGGAGCTTTTGATCAGTCAATAAATGCTCGATTCCGGGACGATTCATTGGCGACGGAAACGTTGAATAGAAGTGGTGGAAAAGCGGGAATGCCATCTATGAGCAAGGAAAAGATATACGCCTCATGTTCAACGTTTCTACCGCGAAATAAGACAGTGTCATGCTGTTGAAACATGCCCTATGGTGGATCTGTGCTCCAGCTTACGGTCCCCAATTGGACAGGACATGCACAACCAAATCGGGATTTTGTGGATCATTGGTTTTCAGGTGCACGGCATAATCATGCTGCCCATCCATGCCGGGGTGCATCATGAAAATACTTGAATCAACAGTTGTGCTTTCACCGGGATTGAGTGCCATCGAACCGATGGACAATTCGGGGGGTCAGCAGCCTTCCAAAACTTCGATGTATGGCTTATCTTTGAAGCGCAGGACGCCATCTCCTGCATTGGTGACTTTGAGTTGGAATTGTTCGTTGTTGCCAAACTTGACGTAGCCATAATCAATCTTCTGTTGGTCAACAGCAATTTGCGGCTTGCCGCCACCATTATCGTTATTGCTGCCGTTTTGGTTGGCAAAGAAAAATGCGGCGGCGATCAATAGAATCCCACCAAACACGATCAAAGGCCAGGGAAAACGCTTCTTTTGTTTTCTGCGTCTCTTGCTCATATTTGATTCTCCTTGTTAATGGTATTGGAATTGAAATGAATAAATATATGCGATCAAATCCCAAATTTGATGTTCGGTAAAGATCGAGCCCCAGGAGGGCATGCCCGTTCCCATCCCGCCGCGTAGGATTTTGCCTTGCAGCATGGCAGGACTCGCGCCGAGCATGCGCACAGGGTCAGTAAGGTTGGCGGGTTTCTGCATCATCGAATCGACTTTTATCGGTAATTTATCGGCAAAGACTCCATCACCCGCGCCATTTTCGCCATGACAAGCTGCACAATTTTGTGCAAAGAGTTTTTGTCCATTCACGAGAGATCCGGCTGTGGTATTCGATTGCCAGATGTAACTGACCGCATCCCATATTTCGGAATCGCCCAGACCAGTCGAACTCAAATCTTGAAATGTTTGATAAGGCGAATTGGCGCGATAGAAATCTGGATTGACAAATTGAGCTATGGATAAATCAGTCGCAAGTTGTTCGCCGCGGATCGCTGATGGTATTTCTTTTGGAACAATCGGCGCATCGTGCGGCGCGTCAACGTTGAGGCCGAGGGAAACATACAATGGAACGGCGGCAGGCTCAGTGTCCAAAGATGAACCGCTGACCTCAATCGTGCCGCGCATCCGCCAATGATTCACTCCACACCAACGCGTGCAGTAAAAGGTATACGTTCCGGGTTTGTCAAAAGTCAGTGTCACGTCAGTCACCTTGCCAGGCATAACGTCAACGCTCTGCATGTCCATCTGGCCAACCGCAAATCCATGAGTGACATCATCCGATGTGAGTTGCAAGTGAAGAGGCTTGCCCGCTTCTGCCTGGATAACGTTCGGACTCCATCCACCGTTCTCCGCGACGCGCGCGTGGATGAGCGGTGTGCGCATCCAAAAGAATAGCGGAACTCCAATAGCCAGGAGAATTCCTGCCATCATCAATAAACGCGAGAGAAGCTCCGAACGTTTCACAGCAATAACCAAAGCATTATTAGTGTGACAACAAAACAATAGATAATGACAGGGATTGAAGACGTCTTGGCTTCATTAGAAGCCTTCAGCGCGGTACGCGCGGACCAAATCAGGCCGCCAACAAGCACAAGCGTTTGTGCGGGCGCGAGAATGGGTGTAAGTATTGGTTGCCAAACAATGTTTACTGTGCCGAACAGATTCCACCCAAGGCCAAGGGGATCAAAGAGTGAAACCAGAATATAGCTTGCATTGGTGAACACAAAGGACAGACTGAAGGCGACCCAAAACATCAAGCCGAGAGGAATGAGGGCAGTAGATAAAGTCGTAAAACGTTTCTTGAATGAGTTGAAGTTTTCCAGGCGAAAAGCGCAAAGTGCAAAGAGAGAAGGAAGAAGAATAAAAACAATTCCAAGAAAGACTGCCGCGTAGATAAGCCACGCGCTTGTGCCAACATGATACGCCGCGTCTTTGAGCGCACCCCATGGACCGAGCAGCACAGCCGCGTAGATCATCGCGGAGCCAAGCATGATGAATGCCTTGAATGCTTCATCGAGTCTCGCCGACGGTTTTTCGAGATCAGATGCAAACGAGCGAAGATTGATGGCAATATTGTCATTTGGGCAGGTGCGGAGACATTCCGTACAAAGGCCACAATAGGTATTCCTTGTCAGCCCACCAGGAAAGACATCCCATGGACAGCCATAACCATTTGCAGAACCGTTGTAACAGGGTTTGCCATCGCAAGTTATGCAAGCCTGTTTGTCCTTGACCCGCAACTCAATCGGAGCAGTTTGCGAATATAAACCGACAAATCCGCCAACGGGACAGAGATAACGACAAAAGGAACGCCGCTCGAATACCATGCTCAATGCGATGGCTGTGAATAACATCGCGGCTAAGATGATTCCAGTAACATTGGGTGTAGTCAGCAAAACGCTGCTGAACAAAGCCAATAGGAGAAATGAAATATTTTGCAGCCAGATATTACGTAGGAATTTCGGCCAGCGCAGATTAGACCATTTTGGTTTTTTGTTTGGTGGATTCAGAATCGCGCCGCGCTGGAGCCATTCACCTGGAAGCGGAATCGGGCAAACCGCACACCAGCCACGTCCGAAAAATGGAACTGCGAAGAGAATCAGAATTGCCCACCATGCAATCCACACAAACACAATACTGAAGTTGTGGCTTCCAACCGGTGTGCCAATCAATCCCGCCATCATAGCAAAGATATAACCAGCCAGCATGACAACCAACACAACTAGTTGCGGATAGCGATTCTTCAACGCGCTTTTTATAAAGGTATGGCTGGTAAGCTCAATCTTTGTCATAATGAATTTGCGCTTGTTGCTTTGTCAAAAGGAACACACCAGCCAGTGCAACTACAGATAGTCCAATCGAACGATAAAGCCAATCGTTTTCACCAACGGTCAATTTACCGATCATGAACGGGTGCATCGCGCCGCAGGTGATGTTGCACCGAAAGCGAAACGAGCCTGGTTTGTCGGCGATAAAAGTCAAGGTCGCGGTTTGACCCGGATCAGCCTGAACAGAGACGTTATAACCATCAATGTAAAGTCCATGAACTACATCGGTGCTGACGAGTTGAATCGTCACGTTGTCGCCTTGATTCACAGTAAGCTCAGAGGGAGAATAGGCAAATTGACGCGCGTCCAGCTTAAAAGTCCGAGTTTGAGGCGGGATGGATCGAACTGGCAGTGGCGCAAACGCCACGACCAGTCCAGCCATGATCAACAAGAGAAGCGAGACGCGAGGTCCCATGGAATTAAGGCATATTCGACGAACCATATTTCGAATAGGTTGCGTCTACATATGCTTTGATTTGCGGCAGGGTCTTACCTTCTTTTGATAATCGCATCGCATCCTGTGTAATATCCACGCAGAGTGAACAACCGAGGGCGTGGTTATCGAACGTGCCGTCGCTGTTGACATAACAGGAATAGTTCGACGTGTGACCAATGTTTCCGCAGCCGCAATAGCAGGGGATGCCTTTCATTACATCAGGATTGGCAACTGCGAATTGATAAGCCTGCTGCACCGTCGCGGGCGCAGATTGAACTTCCGCGGGCATTTGGTCGAGCGGAGCCATATGGAGGCTGGCTGCGTTTTGACTCGAACAAGCAGAAAGAGCTGAAGATAGGATTGCAATCACAACGATCGGGAAGATCAGTCTATTATGGTGCATGAAACTCTCCATACTTGAATGCTTGTTATGGCAATGTCTTCAGATAGGCAAGCAGGTTGGCTAAATCCTGATCGTTCATTTGCCAACGCGGCATGTTCTGGTCCAACTGGTTTCCGGCAGTATCGCGCCCCTCGACAACAGTACTACGAAAATCATCGAGCGAATAGTTGGTGGGATTGCCACCCGAGTCTTGCTTCTTCATCTGGATCAGCGCATCGTAATTGATGGCTGGCGTATCAATAGTCTGCATGTGGATATAGTGCGTGCCACCGTGTGCATCTGCGCCATGACATACAGCGCAAGTGTAATAACTGCCCATCATCATTCCACCAAAGGCAGGGCCATCTGTATATGAAATGTGCTGGCCGCTTTGGTCTATGGCAGTAAAGTAAATCTGTTGGCCGTTCGAGGCGAAGCTGCCCTGTTGCGGGGAGCTAGATCCATTATTCATGGGCACGTTTGACGATATATTTGGCTGACCAATAAAATTACACGCGCCAAGCAGAAAGAGGAGGGCAATACCAATCAAAATCCATTTTTTCATAATCAATAATTCTCCTGTGAACCATGCAACCATAACTATATTGGAAACGCAAGTTTATTTGCAGGGCAGGATAGCCGTAAACCCCATAGGCCAAATGGCTTATGATGAACGTAATACTGAGGGGTGAAATGAAATCAGGCTCCAAACTGACAAAGCCTGATTCCGTCTTGGGTAATGTTATTTATTTGCGAGACATGCCTGAACCAACAATCGGGCGCTCTCTTCAAAAGATAACTTTATTTCAGAGCCGTTCCGCAATAAGGGCAGTTCTGCCAGTCGGCTTGTATACCCTTCCCACAATTGGGACAGGGCTTCGATGCTGGCGATTGAACACCATTTCCAGTATTGCGAACCAGGGCGGCGACGCCAAAAACGATCAGAGCAAGAACGCCAATGGGGATGAGCCACATGAAGAGCATGCCGAGTCCCATCCCAAACCATCCAAAGGGAGAGTAGCCCCAGCCCATCATCCCAGGCCAACCATAGCCACCCATCATGCCATAGCCATGATAACCCCAGCCGCCAAGCATCATGCCTCCACCGAACAGGAACAGGAGAAGGATTACAACTGCAATTCCAATAACTAACCAATTCACTTTTTTCATTTGAATTTTCCTTTCTATGATTTGTCGCTCAATGGCGAGCCGCAATAAGCACAGGAACTCCAGGATGGATCCACCTTTTGTCCGCAGGCAGGACACTTCGTTGTCCGCAGATTCATTCCGCAGCTGGGACAGAAAGCAAATCCTTTTTGCAAGGGATACCCACAATGAGCGCATTTGTAATCGGAGACAACCGCGACCGCGACAGGCACTGCCTGGGATTGCGGGACAGATTGATGTCCATCATGATCATTTCCCGTCATGGAATGATTCGACATGCAACCACACATGACGACCTCTTATAATGCTTGCCCGCAATGCGGACAAACTTTCCAGTTAGCCTGGGCGGGCTGATGACAATGCGAACAGACGCGTCCTGAGGCGGGTTTGAAAGCATTAGCAAAATTGCCGCCAGTGATGGCGTACACAACCAGACCGATCAGGATCAGTGGAATGATCCACATGAAGAACATAAATTGCTCCTTTCTTGATGAAGGAAGGATAGCATTCTTTCGTAAAGGTTTTGTAAAGGTCGAACAAAGAGTTTATGAAAATTCGTCACAAAAAAAAGATGACAGCCTGTTCACTGAATTGAACAGGCTGTCATCAGGTGGAGAAGATCAATGGTGATGTTGTTCGTGCTCGCTTTTGTTGAGATACTTTTCAGGGTTCTCATCAAAAGACTTCTTACAGCCGGCTGAACAGAAATAGTAAGTCTGTCCTTTGTATTCGGATTTGCCCGCTGCGGATTCAGGTGTGACATCCATGCCGCAAACCGGATCTTTAAAAGTGTTTGCCATGATTTGCTCCTTTCATTTGATGGATTATCGCATTCCCTAGACTTTCTCGGCGAGAGCCATATTACTCGTAGTTGAACAAGCTGTTTGGCCTGTATCCGCTTCACGGTCCGGGGACGAAGCGGGCTTGTCTCTAAAATACATCGCCGCGCCAGCGATACCACAACCAGCCAAGTGGGATCCCCGCAAGCCCGCCGACCAACGCGGATAACCAATGATAAGGATGCGGCTGACCATCCAGCACGACTCTGGCAACCGCGTAACTTAGGATCGCCAGCCCGAATATCCATAAGTAAACAACAGAGGGCCATTCTTTCGAATTTCCACTTTTCTTGATTTTTCTTCTCTTCATCTTGTCTCCAACGCTATGGGATCAAAGGATTCACCACCGATTTGATTTCGTCAGCGCTGCTGAACTGGCCGATCTTCACGTATCGGAGAACGCCTTCCGGATCAATGACGTAAGTCTCTGGCACGCCCTTGATGCGAAATAATTGGGAAATCTTTGTTCCGATGTCTGGGCCGTTGGGATACGTGACGTTGAATTTTTCGAGAAAGACACGCGCGGCGGCTTCGGTGTCCACGTAATCCACGCCAAGGAAGGCCACCTTCCCGTCGGGTTGATAATATTGCCAGGCGCCTTCCAGCGCGGGCGCTTCCTGTTCGCAGGGCTTGCACCAGGAAGCCCAAAAGTTGACGAACACGACTTTGCCGCGCATATCCGAAAGTTTGATATCGGCCTGGCCGTTGTATTCATAACCGCTGAAAAGCGCGAGACTGAAATCGGGGATTCTCTCTCCTGGCTGAACCGTTCCCTGTTGGGCGCGCCTCAACCCGATCCCTAACAGGACCAGCAGACCGATCAGGAGTCCCCAAATCAGAATCCGCGCCCATAGCGGGACTCGCCGTTTTGCACTGGTAATGGATTCTGTCATGCGATTCAATTGGAACAACTGCCGCCTTGCCGCGGAACCTGTTCAAGCAAGTTATTGTTTTGAAGGGATTGATGAACCATGTTAGCGCCAGAGGCGGAAGCATAAGTCTTGCCAACGGTGAGACGCGCATCAGCATCAGCGAAATCAACCTTTTGATTGTTCTGGAGGAAGAAGGCGGTCTCAAGCGTCTGCTGTGGGAACCAATACGCATTGACATATTTGGCAGCCTTGAACATTTCATCCACGCTGGCATTCTGCGATGCCATCAGTTCTAGCAGTCCAAGCATGGCCATGCCGTGATTACAGTCAGGGAAAATGGTGGGATTGTCACAGCACGGGCGATAGACATCCGTCGCCACTTGTTCGACGCGCGCTTGTTGGTCGGGCGTGAGCGGAAATAAATTTATGCTCGCGTAGATTTCATTAATGGGCTTGGTCGCAAGAGTCCATCCACCTGTGGATGCGAAGCTTTCGATCTGCCCGTTGCTGTACTGCATCATCGGTCCCTCGGTGAGAATCGGATTCTTGTTTGCCAACCCCACCGCCCAGAAAAAGTTGAGCAGGAAATGCGCGTCCTGTGCGGTGACAACAACAGGTTTGCTATCGCCATTTTTCAAAGCATTGATCTTATCGTCAGTGAGCGAGTCGCCATTCGACTTCATCACGTTCGCAAAGGCATCGTAATCAATGACTCCTGCTTTGATTAATCGCGGGCCGAGGTCGCCATAAGAGACGGGTAGTGTATATCCATCTTTGGGATTGACTTGCTCATAGAGTTGAATTAATTCCTTCTGCTGCGCGGACGCGGCTGTTTCGTCCTGCCCCCATTTGAGATAACCGCTTCCCAACCCGATCAGGAACGCCGCGGTCACGGCAACGACGGTCCATGCAATTTGCCTGATCTTTCTGTTGACAGGAGACGCATCGTCCGACGCGTCATCAATTTCCTCCGTTGCTTGATCCGTCATGGACGCTTCTCCATTTTTTCATCAGGCTTTATGTATTTTTCTGGATCGCGTTCGAATAATGCCTTGCACATCTGCGAGCAGAAGTAATAGGTTTTCCCTTTGTATTGGATGCTGGCCGTGGCTTGACTCGGATTGACTGTCATGCCGCACACAGGATCTTGTTCCATATCCATCTCCTAATGCTTTATTTCATATCCGGCTAGTTCCCATCCCGCCATGCCACCATCGAGATTCCAGATGTTGGTATAACCCAGCGAGATAAGTTGCTCGGCGGCCATCTGACTCATGCGCCCGCTGCGGCAATACAGGACGATCTTTGCATTTTTATCGGCGGGCAGTTGCGAGAGACTTTGCCCAATCTGGTCATACGGAATGGATAGATCTGTTGCTGGAATATTCCCTGTGAATGGAGTGTGAACGTTGACCAGAACGAAGTCTTTGTTCTTCATCATTGCGTTCAAATCCTTCGAGCTGATGTTGGTGTACGATCCGCCTGTCACGTTTACCTTCTCGCCAGTGACCGCGGCGGGCTGGCTCTGACATGCCGAAAGGAACAAGAACAACACCAGAAATGGAATGACCAGCTTTTTCATTTGCACCTCGGGGACTTATTTTGCGAACGCAGTTTTTAGCCCAACAGGATTATTGTGTTGACTTTACGTCCGCTAGGCAGATAGTAATGATTTGTTGTTTTGCGATTGGACTTTCTCAATGAGCATAAAGGACGGCCCAGGCCAGAAAACCGCCCAGTGCCAGAATCACCAATAAAACAACCCAACCAATCGGTGTGCCCATCATGCCAGCCATCATCGCCATGCCACCCATGCCCACTCCGCTCGCAAACAACACAACGAGCGCAACCAGCAGGATGACGCCGATCACAATCAGTAATACTGTGTTTGAATCCATTGAACGACCTTTCTTTCAGAGATGGTCCCTGAAATTTCTTACCCCAATATAGGTCTTTACCGGGTGGGAGACTAGCGCCAAATATCGCGTGTGGCTTTAGGCATTTTTGCCTATGACCAATGTAACGGTCGCCTTTGCCTCGACTGGCACGTGTGGGAAAGACGGTGTGGTGTCCTCAAAGGGAATAAACGGCTTTTCTGACCTTGTCCCTGACCTTTTTGCCAAGCATGATTCCGGCCAGACTGGCGACGACTTCTGTGAACAGGAAAAGCGGCAGCGTCGCAAAGATCTGAACCAAGAGGCTCCCATAATCGGTCTGATCTGCAAGCATATCCACGAATGCGCGCGTGACAAAAGGATTACGCGCGCCCAGTTCGAAACATGGTCCTGGGAGGCAGTAGAACAGGTTTGTCAGAATCTTTCCCAGTCTATGGTTGCGGCCAATTTGACGATCTATTGAAGCGGCGTAGCGCTCAGGTTGATTAGCCAGGATCGCCTCCGCTGCCAGCCGCCCGCTCTTTATGGCAAAACGGATGCCTTCTCCTGTGAAGGGGCCAACGAGTCCGGCGGCGTCACCCACGAGAAGTGTACGCGAGGTCCCGATGGATTCGCGGCGGTTGTAGACGGGCAATGGCTGTCCCTTGTGTGGCTGCCCCTCAATGGAAATGCCGAAGCGGGACATCACCCGTTCCAATGTGGCTTGCAATTCACCTGTTCGGGGATGAAGAGCACCGATGCCAACAGATAAATGATCCGATTTTGGAAAAATCTAAAGATAACCCATCGAGATTTCACCGAAAATGAACAGCGGTTTGTCAACAAAACGGGTGAAGACCTCTTCAGGCACAGCAGCCTCCACCTCGATGGCGCCAGCCATCACTTTCCCGGTTCGCAATTTCAAGGAGTGTGCTATCACTGAGTTGGCGCCGTCCGCGCCGATGAGATATTGGCTTTCAAATTGCCCACCATCCCTGCATTTAACTATCACACTCTCGGGCTTTTCTTCCACGCTTTGCACCGCGACTCCCTGGCGGATTTCGGAAAGGGTATGTTTCAGGAGGTACAAGTCGAAATCCTCGCGCATTACCATGCGGACGGAATCTCTCGGTAAAGGGACTGTGACAACCTGCTTGCCAAGAGCATATGAGATGGACCTGGCTTTTGATTCAATGACAGGTTCGAATGAAAAAGGGAACTGCCTCAGAATTTGGGCGGAGACACCGCCTCCACAGGCTTTGTAACGGGGCAGGCTTTCCCTTTCAAGAACCAGCACTTGCATTCCGGCCTGGCCCAGATACCAGGCAGCGGTTCCCCCGGCGGGACCACCGCCAACGACGATCACATCATATTTATTGTTCATGATCTTCTTGTTCTTACATCAATGAAACGGTAAGTATGATGTTTGATTATATTGCGATTGAAGGAAGCATCGTCACAACAATTCAACGAAAAATTATGTTTGGATGATCTATCTATAATTGATCGCTCTGCTTGTGCAGGCCAGTCCAGATAAGGCAGATGATCAGCTCTTACAAAATGTATTCACCTCCTCATGTTCAAGGTTGCGCCGTGTGTTCCTGCCCAACAAAATAGTTGTATGGGAAGGCGATCAAGGCAGCGAAATACAGGCTATAGATGATCAACCAGAGCAGCCCAATCAGGAAGCCGCCAAAGGTCACGGGCCAGATAAACCCGGGCAGAAGCGGTGCCCAGCTTTGGTACATTGTCCAACCGAACAACAGACCGCCTGCGATACAGAGCACATAACTAACAATTGAGGTGATCAGCAATGTAATTGTCAAGGCTCGAAAACTGATCTTGGTGTTCATTTCAATCTCCTTTCATGCACAGCAAATCTAGCAAAGTAATTTCGAATATTAATCAGCGGCGTCCGATATTTCTTCCACCGGGGTTGTATGAGGCTCTTTCACCACCTCATTCACGGTCTTTCCTCGCGCCATGGTTTTCCAGCGGAAACTACAACGATCCGCACCTTGGGCAATGGTCGTTGTCCTTTCGAGTGTGCCTCCCCACTTCTCAGCCAACGGAAAGTCGAGCCTGCACCAGGTTGCATAACATAGCTCTCGCTTGCCTTGGCTCTCGAAGAATTCAGCAACAGGACACTTGACAACGTCGAAGCCGACAACACTATCCCCAGAAGGGACATCCACCATTTGATAGTCGGGAGAACTGAACGGGAATGTCCGGAAGATCTGAGTTGCCAGCTTCATCCTGCCGTGCGGATCACCTGTGAGCGCACTTGCGATCATCATCGGCAAATCGCCCATTTTGTCATACACCCGCCACGAAATTTGTTCGAAGATCAAGATCGCTTCCTCCTCGCTGTGCCCAGCCGATAAGAGGGCCTCATACATCGCCAGGCTGGCCCCGGCAAGGCGAAGGTTGATCGTCGGTCCAAGCTTCGATGCGACAGGTATTTCCAGCTCGATGGTTCTGAACCGCCTCCATGCTTCATTCAGGATTTTCTCCACATCATCTTCGTTGTGAGACTCCAAAAGAACGTTTCTCGCATATGGATTGATCAACATCCGCGGCAGCACCGATGGATCTTTGGCGGTTTGGCTGTTGGCAATGGGAGATAGGAAATCGGCGAGAGCCAATACGGGGAAGTCCAAATCAGAACTCGGATCGTA
This sequence comes from Chloroflexota bacterium, assembly GCA_021840275.1. Classification (GTDB taxonomy): domain Bacteria; phylum Chloroflexota; class Anaerolineae; order Anaerolineales; family Villigracilaceae; genus Fen-1038. Next base: position 16,903 of record JAKBYW010000002.1, read on the forward strand.
GGCGTCTCTCGCTGAGTTGGGCAGGAGTTCACCTGTGAGCAGCAACTCTGGCAGGACTTGACCGAGCCTGAACGAGAGCCTCTGCATATTACTGGCGCGTTTGGCAAACTCTTTCCTCACCGCGTCTTTGGTCAACTTCTCGGCTTTGATCTCGGGCGACAGCGTAAAGGCCAGCGCTTCGGCAGTCGTAATGGCTTTGGCATGGAGCATCAGGTGACTCGGGAAGACAAAGCCATATTTGAATCCCGCGGAGATCATCTCGAAGTAAACCTGGGTGAGGGTCATTTCAGAAAGCCTGGAGGCGTAGAACTTCTGCGCCAGCGACTTGAACTTTTCAAAGAAGGCGTTTTCATCCGCTTGGGGAAGCCGCACCGTCATCCGGGTAAAGTGATAAAAAGCCCGCTTCACCTGTCGCTGGACGACCGCCAGCCAATATAACGTGAAATGGTCAATCTCGTCGTCAGTAAGTTCGCCGAACATGCCAAAGTCGAGAAGGACAATGGTCCCGTCACGTTGGAATAGAATGTTACCCGGATGGAGGTCGGCGTGGAAGAAGCCATCGGCGATGAACATCTTGATCATCATCTCCATTGACCTCTTGGCGAGTCTCTGTCTCTGATTCATCGACAGGACTTTTACAACTTCCGCGAGACGCATTCCAGAAGCGTGTTGCATCGTGAGGACTTTGGGAGAGGTGTACGTCCAGAAAACCTTGGGAATGACCACATCCTTCCACTCCGCGAAGTTTGCGGCGAATTTCTCCATCGTCTTTGCCTCCAGGGAGAAATCCAATTCCTGAAGCGTGTAGCGTTTGAACTCGTCAAAAGCCGCTCTTAGGTTGGATCGCTGCATGGCTCCAGGCGCGATCCTGGCCGCAAGTCTCAATAACGAATCCAGAGCGTCGAGATCATCCGTGATCCTCTCGCGGACATCCGGGCGCTGTACTTTCACTGCGACCTCCTCTCCGCTGGGCAGGACCGCGAAATGCACTTGGGCAAGGGAGGCTGAAGCCGCAGGCGCTGTCTCGAACGAGCGATAAAGCTCCGATATATTCTTTCCGAATTCGCTCTCGATAATGTCGCATACCTTTTCGTATGAAAAAGGAGGCACATTTTCTTGCAAGATTGCTAATGAGCGGATATATTCCTGGGGGAGCATGTCCGGCCTGGTGCTGAGGATTTGTCCCAACTTGATAAATGTCGGCCCAAGCCTCTCCAACACCGCGGGCAGTTTGGAAGGGATTTCGCTGACCGCCTTCTGTTCAGGAGATAACTTCACAAATTTCTTGAAGGCCGCGTATTGTCTGTAGATTTCACGGATGATTGCAATTTGTCTTTTCCACTTCATGAATAGCTTCTTTCTCTGAGTTTATCTTTAATCAGTACCAGCCAATACAGGCAGTGCTGTCTGCTCCGCATTGAGTTGGTGGAACACCTGCCTGCCAGATGGGCCTGCCTCTGTCATTTCGATAACTGAGTTCAAGTGTCCGGCTGCACAGCGCAGGCGGCGAATAACATCAAACTGTTGATCGGGCTTCATTTGCCACCTCGATGGGAGAGATCAGATTCGGAGGGCAGGCCGCAAGGGCACGCCGTATGGCCACCTCCAATTGTTGGTTGGTATGCCCGACAATCGGGTTTGCAAGAGAGAGCCAGGTCTTGCTGTCTTGTCCGTGAATCACAAGTGTGATTGGATCTTCATGTTTCCGATATACAAGCAGGACCACCATCTGGCAATCACATTGATCAGCGTCATGATGGGGACAGGTACAGTCGGGATGTGTCAGGCGGGCAATCTGCAAGTCGAAGGTTTGCACAACTCGAAAGCCGGTGCGATGCAGCACATCGATAACCCATACAAGGGCCTGCTCACAGGTTTGATCAAGAGCCAAAAATGGTAGTAAGGCGCTCATTTATTTTTCCTGTTGCTATCAGTATAGGCGGATGGATATCATCGCCATAGCGCCGAATCCCCCATTCCAAGATAGGCATTTTCGCTTACGGTGCAGGGTGATAGTGAGATCGAGATAGGCGTTCAAACGAAGAGGCAGCCATGGGAAGCTTTTCTGCGGCCTTTAGCTTAAGGGTTGGTTGTTGATAAACTAATCCGGCCTGGCTGATTTGGGCCAGACCAGAATTTCAAAAAGATGAACGGTGGAACTCTATTTATTGACGCAGCGCCGTCTGATTTGCAGCAGGTCAGCACTTGTTACATGGATTTAGTCTGCTGAAATCGCGGCCTGTTTCTGTTTCGGCGCGGGGATAACTACTTTGTTTCGCTCCTGCTGCAGGTAGCCGAGAAGGACGAGATTCACTGTAGCGATCACGATTTGCATGGCGGCTACCATGCTGTCGAGGTCAACGCTTTCGTCGAGACCGGAGGTCGGCAAAATCCATGGCTGTGAATTTCCCATGGCGATGTGGAAATTAACCGCCATAAAGAATCCGCCAATGGCTGCTGCAGCAGTGAGGGAAAACAGCGCTGTTCGCACGAAGTTGGGCACGCGATCCCAAACGAAGAACCAGAGTAGGGGTCCGAAGAGAAATGCAACGCCGATCAGAAATTCGGAAATCTCGATGATAAATCCGAAGAGCATGGAGTGAGGGACTACAAAACCGGTCAGAAAGTTTGCATACCATGCAGGGGAATTTTGGATCATGTCCCCTAACGCGTCAGGGAGCGCTTGCGGAAAGCCACCCGGCATCATAATCTTTGCCAAGCCCGACCAGAACCACTCAAAGCCGAGGATCATCTGCAAAACCAGGAAGCCGATCATTGGTAAGCCAGCCTTCTCGCGAAGCGCGTCCAGCCTCGATTTTGCACTTTTCATTACATGTGTTGTCATTCATTATCTCCTTTATTTCATCTGTGTATTTGTAAGCGCCTCCAGTATAGGAAAATTTTCACAAAGGTGGCAGGGCTATCTTGCCAATGCGCGCATAGGCAATTCTGCTTATGAAAATAATCAGACCCCGCTCGTGGCAAATGGTGGAGTCTGATGGGGATGCTATTTGAGGCAATTTACATGCCGCTGGATAAGGATCTTTACCCTCGACGTTCCACAAAGACAGAGTGTGCGGAAATGAACCCCAGAGTTACAGATTGATCTTTGACTTTGAGCGTAATCGTTTGATTGAAGGCCAATATTTCGGTCACCGTGACTCGAACGCCAGGCAATAGCCCATGACTTTCCAAAAACTCCATGAGGGTCGCATTTTGTTCTGCGATTTCATGAATTCTGCGGATGGTCACGGTTTCATTTAAGGAAACGCTGGTGAGGGGAATCCAGGTTTCCGCAACATCCTCGTGCCCAGGCAGTGGGTTTCCGTGTGGGCAGGTTGCAGGATGACCCAGCTCCTCGAGCAAAGCAGCTTCTGCTTCTTTCGAGATGGCGTGTTCCAGATTGTGAGCTTCCTGATGGAGCTTTGACCAGGGCAGGCGGTTTACCATCATCCATTCCATCAACATGTGACGCTGCACGACCGTGCGCGCCGATTCTCTTCCGACCTTTGTCAGATGAATGCCATTTTTTGTGTCCGTGACCAAACCGTCACGGATCATCCTTTTGAGCGTGTTGGTCACAGTGGGAGGCGTCACACTCAACAATTCAGCCAGACGGGCGCCTACCACAGGCTCGCGGTCGCGTTCCAGAACATAGAGCAGGGAAAGATAATCCTCGATGGTTGCACTGAGCTTTTCCATAAGCCTTATCTGAATTAGTGATCTTTGTCCATAAAAATTGTGTCAATTTGATGTTGCTAATAAATTTCATTAGCCTACAATAAGCCTGCAGGCGTCTCTTGGATGGATATATGAACCAAGCCTACTATACCACTTTCACCAATATCACAAAGTACTACATATTTGGGAATGACCGATGCTAGAGACATTTATCATCACTCTACGCCAAAAATTCGAAGCGAAAGGAATCTTCTCGGAAGTCCTTCGATTGCTCAAAATCTGGGGACCCGCTTGGCTGGTAATGATAGCCGACGTAGATGCCGCCAGCGTGATCACGGCCGCGGAAAGCGGAGCCGTATATGGCACCAAATTGATCTGGTTTTTGTTCATTCTTACCATTCCGTTGTACATTATTCAGGAAGTGGCAGGACGCGTCGGAGCGGTGACGCGCAAGGGATTGGGCGAACTTATTCGAGAAAATTACAGCCAGCGTATCGCGGCGCTGGCTGCAGTACCCATGGCGTTGGTGGATATCATTAGTTATGTAGTGGAATATACGGGTGCCGCCATTGGGTTTCAGATTCTGGGAATCCCTCCGTTGATTTCAGTTCCGCTTATTTTCATTGCCCACATCCTCCTCGTTTACAAGCGGAGATATGCGGAGGCTGAGAAGCCTTTGTTGTTCGTTTCCATTATCTTTACGGTCATGTGGGCTTTGTCCGCTTTCCTGACCGCGCGAAACGGGATTCGCGTGACACCTTTTTACTTCTCCACATCGCATGATTTTCTGTTCCTCATGGCTGCAAACGTCGGGGCGGTGATCATGCCTTTCATGTTGTTCTACCAGGCCTCGGCAACGGCAGAAAAGGGCATCACATCACGCCACCTGGGAGAGATGAGGTTTGAGACTGCGGTGGGGGCGATCGTTTCGGAAGTTATTATGGCCGCGATTGCGGTGGCTGCCATCGGTGTCCAGAAGGATGCTTTGGATTTCGCCGCGCCAAATATCCTCGTGCAAGGGCTGTCCACAGTTGCAGGCTCTTTTGCACCATACGTCTTTGGCGCCGGGTTGATCGCAGCTTCGTTTATTGCTCTGATCGTCATCTCTCTGGGCAGTTGTTGGGGAGTCACGGAGGCAGTGGGTTGGGGAAGAAAGAATTGGTTCAAAGTTTATCTTGTCGAGTCGCTTCCAGCTTTGGTGGTGCCCATCATCACATTGAACCTGGTAAATCTGGCGCTCAGTCTGATGGTGCTGCAAATCTTAGTGCTGGCCGGGCCTGCGATTATCCTTGGTTTGATAGCCTCAAACCAGAAGTTGATGGGTCGGCATGTACTCAATAGATTCAACAAGCTCCTTTATTGGGGCTTCCTTGCCTTGATCTTTGCCATGGGAATCATAAGCCTGGTTTATTCCCTTTAGGCGTCGACCTTTGGCGCTATTCCTCCACGATCAGTTTACCGTGCAACATGCCCATCTGGCACTGGAAATCGAATTCGCCAGGTTTGTCGGGCGTGAACTCGACGCTCACCGTCTCGCCAGTAGGAAGCTTGGCGCTCTTGTCGAAGTCGGGAAAAAGCACCATCTCGGAACAACTGGCCGTTTCCTGGCGGGTGAAATTCAAACGTACAGGCTGCCCGGCCTTGACCACCAGTACGTCGGGGGTGTAGCCGCCTTTGACGACGATGTTGGTCTCCTGCACGCCACCCGCACTTTCCAGCTGGGTGGCTTTCTTCTCGGAGAAGAAGAAATACCACACGACCAACACGGACAGGACAATTGCGCCCAGTAAAATGCTAATCTGTGCAATATTCATTTCAAATACTCCTTTCGATCTGCGCCTTGGTTATTTGGCCGACATGGACGGCTTGAAACCGCGCAGTCGCAAGGCATTGGTGACTACGGTCACACTGCTCATCGCCATGGCCGCGCTGGCAATGATCGGACTGAGCAGAATGCCAAAGAAGGGAAATAACACTCCGGCTGCAATCGGCACGCCCAGTGAGTTGTAGATGAAGCTGCCGAACAGATTTTGCTTGATGTTGCGCATGGTAGATCTGCTCAATTCAATTGCCACCACCACACCCTTCAGACTACCCTTGATGAGCGTGATGTCCGATGCCTCAATAGCCACATCCGTGCCGGTGCCGATGGCCAGCCCAACATCGGCCTGGGCCAGAGCCGGAGCATCGTTGATGCCGTCGCCAACCATGGCGACCACCTTGCCCTCGCGTTGCAGCATCTGCACATTGCGGGATTTGTCCTCCGGCAGGACCTCAGCCAATACCCGGTCCACGCCGACTTGTTTGGCAATCGCCTCGGCAGTGCGGCGGTTATCGCCGGTCAGCATGACAACCTCCAATCCCAGCCTCTTGAGTTGAGCGATGGCTTCGCGGCTGTCCTCTTTGACGGTGTCTGCCACTGCCACGACGCCAGCAGCCTGTCCGTTCACCGCCACGAACATGGGCGTCTTGCCTTCGTCGGCTAGGCGCTGAGACTCCTTTTCCAAGTCTCCCAGGGCGATGCCATCTTCATTCATCATCTTCAAGTTGCCAAGCGCCAACTGACGACCATCCACTTTTGCTCGGACGCCGTGACCTGGCAGCGCCTCGAAATCCTTGGCATCCGCCAACTCGAGGTTACGCGCCTTGGCGCCGTCCACGATAGCCTGCGCCAATGGGTGTTCAGAGGATTTCTCCACGCTGGCAGCCAGTCTCAACAACTCAGTCTCTTTGAACTCTCCGCGGACAACCGTGTCGGTCAGTTCGGGTTTGCCTTTAGTGATGGTGCCAGTCTTATCCAGGACGATGGCATCCAATTTATGGGCTGTCTCCAAGGCTTCCGCCGAACGGATCAGGATTCCGTTCTCGGCGCCTTTGCCCGTTCCCACCATGATCGAAGTCGGAGTGGCCAGCCCCAAGGCACATGGGCAGGCAATGATCAAGACAGTCACGGCCGTGACCAGCGCGTGGACGAACTGCGGCTGGGGACCAAAGATGAACCAGATGGCAAAACTCCAGATGGCGACCAGGATCACGGTCGGGACGAAATAACCGGAGATCACGTCCGCCATACGCTGGATGGGCGCCTTGGTGCCTTGAGCCTGCTGCACCAATTGGATGATCTGACTCAGGGCGGTATCCTTGCCGACCTTCGTTGTGCGAAAACGGAAGGAACCGGTCTTATTGAGCGTGGCGCCGATGACCTCGTCATCCACAGACTTACTGACCGGGAGCGATTCGCCGGTGATCATGCTCTCGTCTACGGCGGACTTTCCTTCCAGGATGACGCCATCCACCGGAACTTTTTCACCGGGCCGCACGATGACCACATCTCCGACCAGCACTTCCTCCAGCGGGATATCAACCTCCTGGCCGTCTCGCACCACGCGGGCGGTTTTGGCCTGCAATCCCATCAACTTGCGGATGGCCTCGTTCGTCTGCCCTTTGGCGCGCGCCTCCAGCATCTGGCCTAACAAGACCAGTGCCACAATGATGGAGGTCGTATCGAAATAAACAGAACGCAAACCTACAGGCAATAAGCTAGGCAGGAAGGTCGCCACGGTTGAATAAAGATAGGCCGCGCCGGTGCCTAGGGCAATCAGTGTGTTCATGTCGGCGCTGTGATGGCGGAAGGCGCTCCAGGCTCCCACGAAAAAGCGACTGCCCGCCCAGAACAACACGGGAGTGGTCAGGATGAACATAAGTATCCAGTTGATCGTGCGCGGGACGGAATTTAGTAAGGGCATAAATTCCCCGAAGGTCAGCAACAGTACAACGGCTGCCAGCACACCCGAAAAAATAAAGCGATTGCGCAGATTGAGATATTCGGTTCTGCGTGCGGCCTGTTCGGCATCTTCCGGGGCGACCTCACGCGGCTGTTCCTCTGTCTGATAACCCACTTCTTCAATAGCCTTGCGCAACTGGCTGAGAGTGGTCGCACCAGCCACATAGTCAACCTCGGCCTGCTGGGTCAGGATGTTGACCGAGGCGCGGATCACGCCGGGCGTGGCTTGCAGGCTCTCTTCGATGAATTTGACGCAGGAGGCGCAGCGCAGATCCTTGATCCCGATCCTGGTGCTGGCCCCGCCGATGGTGTAGCCGGCTTTCTTGACGGCTTTTTGCATGTCAGCCAGGGAAACCAATTTGGGATCATAGGTCACATGCGCCTTGGTGGTTGCAAAATTAACGTGTGCCTCTTTGATGCCAGGAGTTTCTCCCAAAGCACCTTCCACCGTTCGGACACAGGTGGCGCAATCCAGGTCTGGGATGGAGAGTTCGATTTGCAGCGGCCCGGGCAGCGCGGGATTGAAGCCGGTCGTGGCCGAGTTGGGCTGCGGCTGTTCGCGGTTTTCGTCGTGAATATACTTTTCGGGCGCGGCATTGAATTGGTCCACGCAGGATTGCGAACAAAAATAAACTGTCTGTCCGATGTGTTCGCGTTTGGCGAACGCTTTTTCGGATTCGATTTCCATTCCACAAACTGGATCATGTGTTTTCATATTTCACCTTCTCTTTTGATGATTTGAGTGTACAACGGTTTGGATGTGATTTCCAGAAGGAATACGCGTATCCCAATATAAGCTAAATAGCCTATCCAATGATTGGACAGGCTTGGAAAAAAATCCTTTAATAGCGACCAGATCAGGCGGACATTATCGACTATGCCTTTCGCAGTATGTGGCCGCTGAGATAACCGAGATACGCAGGCACAAGCGGAAGCACACAAGGCGAAAGGAAAGATAATAATCCCGCGATCATGGCCGTGAGATAAGACGGCACCCCTGTATAAGTAGAAAAGTCAATAAACAGTCCATGTTGAAAAGCCCAGATGGCAATCAGCGTCATGGCATTGGTCAACAACAGCAGTCCAATCGCGATGATGAAAATGCCGCTGATGATCTGGAAGACTCGTTGGTATCGCCGCATTCTTTTGAGCCAGCCGGTGGCCCGTTCCAACATGAGCGCCAGGATCAGAAACGGAATGCCCAATCCGATCGAATAGCCTGAAGCCAGCCACATGGCCTGCCCGACGGTGTCCTGGCTCATGCCCAAGGTCAGGATTGCTCCGAGCGTCGCACCAATGCATGGACTCCAACCCGCCGCGAACAGAAGTCCCATCAGAGCCGAGTTGACAAACGTCCCCGCCTTGCCTTGATGTTGAATGCGCGTGTCTGCATAGAACCAGGGAATGTGAACGACATCGAGAGTCGCCAATCCAAACAGGATGACGATCACGCCGCCGATGCGGCCGATAATGTATTTGTATTCACTGAAGAGCTGTCCGAGCGCGGTGACTGCGCCGCCCCAACCGACGACGAAAACGATCGAGAAGCCCAACACAAACAAAAGAGCATGGAGGAAGATACGGATCCGTTCCGTGCCTGTGACGACAGATGACTCACTCGCAATGCCAAGATCGCTCATTCATTTTTCCCATTTTGCGGATGACCAGGTCCGATTGCCACGTGGACGGATAAGAGTGTCCCTTTTCCCGCTTCGCTCTGGACCTCGAGCCTGGCTCCGATTAATTCGGCGCGTTCGTGCATCCCCAGCAGACCGAAGTGTCCGTTGGGCGCAAAGTCCGTGGGACTGTTCGCAACTTGAAATCCAATGCCGTTGTCACTCACTTCCAGTTTGACATCATCCTTGTTGAACGTAATTTGCAGTGAAGCTCGACTTGCCTCTGCATGGCGGACGACGTTGTTCAGTGCCTCCTGCGCAATTCGATAGAGCACCAATTCCACTTCGCCGGTCAGACGCCGTTCCTGTCCATGTTTCTGGAAATCAATTTGAAGGTGATTGGACTGGCTCGTTTCGCGCACCAGCATTTCCAGCGCGGTGACCAGGCCCAGGTCTTCCAGATAGATCGGACGCAGAGCGCGCGTCAGGCGGCGGAGATTCTCGACAGTCTGTTCGGCAAGCGTTTCGAGTTCATTCAATGCCTGGTGTCCGCTTTGGGTTTTGACAGATCTCTGGGCAAGCTGCACGCGCTGTTTGAGTGCAATGACTGCCTGGATCGTGTCATCATGTAATTCGTGCGCCAGACGCTGACGTTCCTCTTCCTGTGCTGTAGTGATGGCACCGATGTAATCGTGCAATCCATTTTGAGCGGTCTGCACTTTGCGGGCCATTTCGGCCAATTCCTGCTGCAAGTGTTGAACCTCGGAAATTCCGCCAACCGGTTCCTTGATGGCATCGAAGTTTCCCCATGATAGGGCGGCGGCTTTGGATTCCAGCTGTTGCAGCGGCTGGACGATCCGCCGTGTGCCAAACCACAGCGCGATCAACACAAGAAGAAATGCAGGCACCAGCACCAATGGCGCCATCTGCGTTACCTGCAGCGAAGGGCTTACGACTGTTTCCCATGGTTCATCTGAGAGCAGCGCCCAGTGAACGGATGAGATGGGCGCATAAGCCACCACATGTTCCGCGTTATCGAGTTGAACGTAGGCAATTCCATTTTGATCGTTCAAGGCTTCGCCTACCCCTGCAAAATCAAATGGCAGTGGGTCGAGGGCATGTGCGCCGCTTACGAAGAGCAATTGGTGCGCAGAATCCACAAGATAACTGGAAATGTGTGCACTGGCTGGGTAGGACGCGGAGAGTGTTTCGGTCGCAAGTGTTTCTGGTGAAAACGCGCCGGCAACAATGAGTCCGTTCGAGGAATACATCGACAGGATCACGAACGTCCGTTTGGAGATGGGATCAAGAAAGGGGGATGAAAAGATCGGCGGGGAAGTGGATGAGGAAGCAAGGGCAGGAGTCGATTCGTTTTGGAGCACCCAATCCCAAAGTCCGGTCGGACGCGAAGTGGCGACGACGCGTTTGCTGGTCAGGTCCAGCAAGGCCAGCCCCCCATCGAAGTCAATGGCTACATCCTCTCCTTTATTTGCCACATCAGCAAAGGTGAAATCCTTTTTCGCGTTCTCGAGCGCGGCAATGTCCGAGATGGTGGTGGCGCGGTGATGTAATTCGGAATTCATCGCAACGGCCGCCGCCTGGACCGCGCGTTCATCGCGCACGCCAACCAGTGCGCGCATATCTTGTTGATGAAGATACACACTGCCAAGCGCAATCGCAAGCAGGAGAAGGGTAAGGGGCAGGATGGTCAGTAAAAAAAGTTGTGCCGTGAATCCTCGCCAGGCGTGGAAATATTTCTTCATTCTTCAGAGATTTGGCCGGTATCCTGCGAAATCCAGCCGAGTGAAACCGCGCGCATCACGGCCTCGGTGCGGCTGTTGGCCTGTAGCTTCGCAAAGATGTGAGCAAGATGTCCCTGCACAGTACGGTCGCTAATGCGGAGTTGAACGCCGATGGCTTTGTTGGTAAACCCTTTGGCTGCCAACCGCAGAACATCCGACTCGCGATCTGTCAGCGACTCAACAACATTCTTTTCCGGACCTTTGAAAATATTGGACATCAACTTGCGCGTGATGTTCGGGTCGAGCGCAGACTTGCCCTCGTTCACATCGCGCACTGCCTGGATGAGTTCATCGGCCCGGCCCGTTTTCAGGACGTATCCGTTCGCGCCCGCCTGCAACACCGCCATGACGTACGGATCGTCATCATATGCAGTCAGGATCAACACACCGACTTCGGGGGTGTGTGTGCGCACCCAACGCGTCACTTCGATGCCGCTCATCTTTGGCATTTGGATGTCCAATACAGCGACGTCTGGTTTATGTTTCTGGATGAGCGACTGCGCCTCTTCGCCATCCCCCGCTTCTGCGACGACCTGCAGATCACCTGCGCTTTCCAGTAGTTCACGAATCCCAGCGCGGACAATCTGGTGATCGTCAGCGAGGAGGATGCGAATTTTGATTCTTGATTTGCTCGATGACTTTGCCATAATCGTATTTTTCCAATTCCTGATCCAAGGTTTGCGTTCGATATATATAGGGGAAGGCAAACCAGACGATGCCGAGACCGGCCAAAACTCCGGTGATGAGGCGCATCCAGGAGTTGAACGATCCCAGCGCATCGCCGAGATAAAACGTCGCGGGGAATGCATGATGCGTCAGGATTGCCAGCCATTGATTGGTGTAACGAAAACCCTGCCCGATCCCGCCAGTAATATCACTGAGCATATGCGTGCCGCCATCCAACGCAATCGGGAGGAGCAGGAGAGCCAATCCCCACCACGGCAATACTTTGACCTTGCGGCGCAGCGGCCACCAGGCGAGCGCGAACAACCACGTACTGCCATAAAATGAAACCATGCGATCCGACCAGGCGAGCTTCCAGCCCATTGCCGGGTTGCCAATGAATTGGCGCAGGACCAACGGGTTGAATGTGTGTTGCCAGGCAGTCTGGATCGCCGTCATGGAATACATGGTCTTGGGACCGAAGAAGAAAAAGGATCGCTCCGGCAGTTGGTGGCAAAAGAAGGAGTAGATGAAATAAACGACTCTGCCAGCCCGGTCCCATCCGATGTGCATGAACAGGGGTGCCAGCCACGGCAGCCAGATCCAAAGACCGTAAACGACAATAAAGATTTGAAACCAGCGATGTGACGGTTCTTCGCCAGAATACGGAACCGCCGCAGGTGGTGTGGTCATAGTAGTGTTGGACATGCCGTTATGATAAACCCATTTTCATTGGATGGTTTGGAGTGCCTGTTCAATCCTTGAGCGGATCTTCGAGTCAGCGCCCCGCAGCGGATGATCGACAAACGAAAGCCAGGTTTGTCCGTCATTTCCATGCAGAATCAAGGTTGTCGGTTCGGCAGCTTCGCCGTACACCAATAGCACGATCATTTGGCAATCACATTTGCTTGTCCCATGATGGGGGCATGGGCAATCCTCCATTTCGTGACGCGCATCATGGAGATCGAACGTCTGCATCACGCGCAGACCGTTTTGCGTCAAGGTGCGACTCGACCGTTGGAACGCCTGGTCACAGGCGCAATTTAGTTTGAGAAATGGGGAAAGCGTGCTCATGGCTGTCTCGAATTATGACAATTGTATGGGGTCTGGAAATATAGCCGGAGAGCCGCGTAGCGCGTTCCATAGTAGGCAGAATGGCCTATTGGTTTAATCAGCAATGTGGCGCAAGACGCTGATGGACATGAAAGTTATCATGAGACTGAAGATCTTATGTCTACTTCAACCAAAAGCCAGCTTACTCGTCGAGATTTCATAAAAGCTGTTATAGCAGGGATCGGTGGCTTGATTGGCTTGGTGGTTGGCATCCCCATCATTGGCTATTTGATCTCGCCGGCGTTGCGCGAAAACGATAAGAATGCCTGGATCAATCTTGGTCCCCTCAATGAATATTCACTAGGTATTCCAAAACTTTTCGAATTCACCCGCACCGAGGTCAATGGTTGGGAAAGAACGGGCATGAATTACGGCGTCTTCGTGCTCCGCCAAAATAATACCGAGGTGCGCGTCTTTTCCAACATCTGCACACATCTGGCGTGCCATGCCTCCTGGCATCCTGAAGTTCAACATTACATCTGCCCTTGCCACGACGGACATTACGACATTCTCGGCAGGAATATCAGCGGCCCACCGCCGCGCCCCCTGGATGAATTTCATACCAAGATCGAAAACGGAAACCTATATATTCAATTGCCTGCATTCCAACGAACTTCATAAAAGGAAACAGGGATCGGCCTCCGCGGTTTTCTAAGATTTGGCACGTGAGGTGCAGGTACACTTGCATTGGACCCATTTGCTAGATCAGCAGCTAGACATCAGAACTGGTCGAAGTGGGTACACCTTACCTTCAACTCGCCCTCTAGAAATATGGATACTCAACTTGCTCAAATTATTGCTCTGATTAAAATGGCTTCTTTTGCTGAAAAGGGGCCATTGAAGTGAGACAGTGTGCAACTAATACTCGTGTTATTTTCTGCTTTTGGACAATCTCGAGACCAAGAATTGGACACTATTAATTTTTTTCGAGAAATAGACATTCTTCATCCACTGAGAAGTCAATAAGTTAAGGCTGTTTGAGTCTGGAGCGTCATTGAACAATAGAATACAACTTTATTGTTAAGGGCAGAACTCTATTGTTATTGTCCAATTGTCCAATTCGCCCAAAAGCACCCCCATATATAGGGGGTGCTCCAATTCAGTGAGTTTGTAAAGTTTTCAGAACCCAACCCCATTGTCAAACCCCAGACATTATTTAATACAAATGCATACTACATCATGGATAGGTTATTTCTCCTTGAGCTTCTCTCGCGGCCCAATAAAATACACTGCCCCAGCTATAGGAGTGAGCATATACAGGATCGGAGATACTGTTGGCATCATTCATGCGGCGAATCACTACACCAAGATCCCAATAGGCATCAGGGACACCGTCGCCGTTCGTATCAGCCGCTTCCGCAGGTGGAAGGTTCTTGACTTCTGTTGGCGGGACCTCATTTGGCCCCCGAGAATGCTGAACCCATGTATACGCTTTGTGACCAGTAAAATTATTACAGTTATAACTCCCATCTGTGTCCGGACCCGCTTCACATACCTGATCGTATTGCAACCATAGCAATTGACAAGTTAGCAAGTATGGAGCACGTGCATAGTTTGTATATAGCGGAGTATCCTGAGCAAGTTCTTGTAACTGTCCAACTGCGCCGGCAGTTGGACCACCTCCCGCAGCTGGATGGCTCGGTAAACTCCATTGAAAAGTATATAACTGACCAACAGGCAATATAATCCATCCAATGTTTTCGAGATAAACTTGAGGCGGAACTGTCGTTTTAGGAGAGAGTGTGAGCGTCAAGACTATATTTTTCCAGTCACCAGGTCGTGGACTAGTTGGAGAACCGCCGCCAGCCGGAATATAACCTAAGCTCGCAGAGCCTGTGGATGTTTGTAATTCGTCCACGCGCAACACGGTTGGCCAGCGATTCAATGTAGCTGGATATGGACGTGTGTCAATCGGGATCCCGGGGAATTCAACATGAGCTGAAAGATTCCATTGAGTGTCACAAGTAATATCCGCTGATGAAACAATAACGTTGTTGCAAATATAGAACACAGTCGTTGTAGTAGTTGAGCCCCCTCCACCGCGCCTCTTTGCCGTGCTGGTACAACCAAAATGTGCTGCCATTTGGCTGGCAGTGACATATCGCCCCGGTCCACTCGCCTCAATTTCAACACCCTTACAAGGGATATCTACTACGCCAGATGAAGTTGCAGACTGCTTTGAAGAAGATGCATTAGCAGTATGCCCGCCGTTGTTACTGCTACCACTACTACTGGTGTTTGTCACAGTCTGAGTCTGACCGCCAGTACTGCCACTGTGAGTCGCGGTTATGCCGCCACCACCACTTGTATAACCGCAACCACAACCGTTTCCATCAGCAAACACCGTCCCGTGAAGCGCCAAGGCGACGGCTATCAAAATAATAAGAGCTGTTGCAAGCATTATGAGTTGATTCCTCATACAGCCATCCTTCTTTATTGTCGAGATATGCAAGGATGGCGGCTGGCCGCCATCCTTGCATAAAATCATTTATTCAGTGCTGTCATTAAAGCATCTGAGTCAGCCTTGGTTGCGTGTTGTTGCCAATTTGCAGGCAAAGGCAAAGGGGAAATCCCATAGTTTTGCTCCAACCAAGAGAGGTCCCAGACCGGAGAATTGATCAATTGTTGTGAACTGTTTTTTATCCCCACCATATCCGCGGCGGAGATAATATGCCAGCTTGAGTCATCCCATCCAACAAAATACCAGGATTGATACTGGCTGCGATTGTCATAGGCAAGATAACCAAGCTCTACCCCTGGTTGAGCGTTCGTTCGAAAATAAACAGCATCGTCCACTTGGTACACATTTGACCCTGCCGGAAACTCTTCAGCAATCTGACAAATCGTTGTATACGATGATGGCGCCCACTGCTGAGACCAATACTGCTTTTGGTTACCAACTATATTGAAGGTACGATAACAACCCGTTACTGTAATGGTGTGTGATACTACCGTATTGTTCGCCACGTACCATAGCTGAAAATCTTTATGCCAGGGCAACCATGACGTTTTCACTGTAAACATGTTGCTGCTTGCATCAGTCGGCAGGACATCAATCGTGTCCAAACTATTATCATAGGGAAAGTCACCTGTATATCCAAGCTTCTGTAAAGCATCCGCTTTCTTCCACCCGGCGCCTTCTGAAGCAAGGTAATAAGCGATGGTTCTATTCATACCCTGATAGACGCATGGCGGATCAATTCGCTTGAAATTGCTGTTGTCCAAAACATCCACAAAATTCCAATCAGCGGAGTCGGACGGACAATTCACTGTAACCATTGCGCCTACAGAAGTTGGAACCTTCGTTGGGAGTACTGCAGTTGGCGTAAAGGTTGGGCCAGTCACCAGCCGCGGAGTCGCCTCGATCTGCGCTTGACGCGCGCTGGCGTTATAAACACTTAATCCAACCACGGCCAATACGATTATCACGATGACGGCAACTGCCAATACCCAGGTACGAGGTTTTCGTTTTCCGTTCGGGTCACGATATGAGAAATTGTCATTTATAGTCATGTTATTCGCTGCCTCCTGTACAGGTTAGTGATAATTTAGCGCGCACATTCTGTTCCGTCAAAACTTCATCACTGGTCGCCGCGCGTGATGCCATACACAAGGTAGGCCAGTGAATTAACTTTGATCGGTCTTTTTGGAAGAAGGATTCCTGCCGATTCCACGTTGGCTTCTACGGCACATGCTGGTCGGCCAGAACTCATCCCACACCACACACTGGTCAAGCTGATGTATTTCGTGGCCATTTGCTGAAAGTATGCGGTGGCCTGTTGAGCGGCTGTGGGATCGGGTATGATCGCGCCATTCGGTTGAACTTTGATTGACTGGACTCCTGCGTGTGCAGCAAGGTCAACAATCCCAATGCCCTGCATCACACGCGCGCTGGTCACCATGTAATCCAAGATTCCGAGAAGGAATACAGCCATCAATGGAAGCATTAGCGCAAAGAAGACAATAGACTGACCTCTCTGTTTCTTTGCTGCCAACAAGAATTTCATCGAAATAACGGCCTGGAGACCCTAGTATGAATGCAGGGAGTGGAAAGGCCGCCTCCTTTCTTGCCTGAGAGATTGTTATATGGTACATTTGTTCTGTGATTCTGCCTTACCCAGCCACTTTGAAACTCACTGCTCAACTGAAACTCCTTCCTTCGCCTCATCAGACGCATCTGTTGAAAAGGACTCTGGAAGCTGCCAATGATGCCTGCAACTATCTCAGCAATCAGGCTTGGGAACACCACACCTTTTACCAGTTCTCTTTGCATCGATTGACCTATCGCGCGGTGCGGGAGATATTTCGATTGAGCGCTCAGATCACGGTGCGTTGCATTTCGAAAGTCGCGGATGCATACAAGTTGGATCGCAAAACCCAACGCGCTTTCAAGCCGCACGGGGCGATAGCGTACGACAGCCGCATCCTTTCCTATCATCTCGACAAAATGGAAGTCTCGATCTGGACCGTGGAAGGTCGTCAGAAGATTCCGTTCCGATGTGGCAAGAAGCAGATGGAACTCCTGCGTGGTCAACGCGGGGAAAGCGACTTGTGCTTGCGGAAGGGTTGTTTCTATCTTCTGGCGACCTGTGAAGTGGAGACTCCCCAACCAATGGAAGTCGAAGGTGTAATGGGCGTGGATTTGGGGATCGTGAATCTGGCGGCCGACAACGAAGGCAAAACCTTCCAAGGAGCGAAAGTCGATCGCACTCGACGCATCTTCGAGCACCGTCGCACCAATCTTCAGAAGAAAGGGACGAAGTCGGCCAAACGCAAACTTAGGAAGCTCTCTGGAAAACAGGCGCGTTTTCAGAAACACACCAACCACACGATCAGCAAGCAGCTTGTTCAAAAGGCGCAAGACACTTGTCGGGCGCTGGCCCTGGAAGATTTGGGCGGCATCCGCAAGGCAAAGGTTAGACGCTCGCAGAGAAGCAGGCACAGCAACTGGTCGTTCTTCCAACTTCGACGATTTATTGAGTACAAGGCCACGCGCGCCGGTATTCCCGTGATTTTGGTTGATCCCAAAAACACGAGCCGGACTTGTCCACAATGCGGATGTGTTGATAAAGCCAATCGCGTCAGTCAAAGTTTGTTCTCCTGTATCCAATGTGGCTTCTCTGCCCACGCTGATACTGTTGCGGCTGTGAACATTGCAGCCAGGGGCGAAGTAGACCGCCCGATGATCTCGAACCGAACCCCGGTACAGGGATAAGGCTCCCACCTTTATGGTTCTGTAGTGCCGAACCATTAGATGTGGAGTTGTTTACTTCCACCCCGCTTTCCACTTTTCGGCTCTGGAGAAAAATGTGATCGTGTTCCATCCTCCCTGACGCAATTCAAGGAGGCCATTGAACAATACTGGAGTGACCCACGAAACAGTACAACTTCCGGCCTGACCAGGCCCTCCAGGGGCCTGAATCTCTACCTGATAACTTGTGCCAAACGTTCCACTCCAAATTGAGTCCAGCGTATCTTGTGCAACCTTGTGCGCGGCTTGAGTAGCCAAGTGTTGATTAAGTGGTGATTGAGCCAGGAATTGTGCGCAACCATACGCTGCCGATGTAGCTGCGGTTCTGGCACGATGGAATGGGATAAGCGCCAAGATGCCAAAACCAACAATTGCCGCAAGGACCGCAAACATTGCTGTCTCAGCCAGAGCCTGGCCGCGCTCGGATACTTTGATTTTCATGGGACGCCCCTGGTTGGCGGGCCTGGATAGAAACGCCACAAGCGAAAGAAAGAAGAACCTTGCTGTGCTTCTATTAGGTTGATTCCAAAGATGAACGGACGGGAGTCCAGAACAGAGATTTGAGATTTCACCGTCCTGCCCTGTGGCGAGCCATTGACTCCCGCCTGCAATGCAGCGCGAATGTCGGACCACACAACTTGACTCCTGGCCTGACTTGTAGCTGGGGTATCATACGAGCCACTCGCAACTCCGGTTATAAAAATACCAAAATCTGCTGCTGCCGCACGATACGCATAAAATCCTGCCAGCATCATTCCAACCATGAGTAAGACCAGAATGGGCAATACAAGAGCAGTTTCAGCCATCGCCTGTCCGCGTTGGAAACGAGAAAAGCCGGTCATTCGCTGCTTACGTTGACGTTGTAAGTAGTCAACCTTTCGTTTCATATTTTTGCTAATGCGATGCCTGCAGCGCTGCAATGCCGGAATTGAATGCGCTGATCAACTCAGTGCGATATCGGATAAGGACCGCCAAGGCCACCACTCCGATCGCGCCGAAGATCAACGCATATTCGGCAAAGTCCTGCCCTCTTTTTTCCTTGATAAATCGGTAGATCAAGCGACGGGCATAGACCAGCAACGGTGAAGGGGGAAGAAAATTTGTAGATTGCATTGCGACCTCCATAACAATGTTTTGAATATGGTTCTTACGAGCGACATCGTACCAAAGTCAAAAAGGCAAAAACCTGCCAACAACGGCTAAGGAAATGTTTTCAGGCTGGCCTGATTACTAAAAAGCAACACCCATGTACGGTAGGACGATGGTTAGAACAAGACCAAGAACAGCCAACACACCAAACAAGCCGGCTCTCTGACGAACCAAGGCTGCGCGCGTCTCTGTGTTCTCCACAACGGTACGATGCAGACTCTCTCTGAGAGAGTGAATAGATTCGCTGAGATGTCCGCTCCCCTGCGATGTGAACTCCGCCAGAATGTCTCCCAGGAATAACTGCACCTCCGTGTTGTTCAGATCCGGAAGGTGTTGCTTCACGACTTCAATGGCTTCCTCAGGACTCTTGATATTTTTCTGAGCAAGCAACAGGGCCATTAGGTTACAAAACGGGCCACCGAGAGCGCCAACCGCGCGCAATGCTTCATCCACGCTTACAGAGTTGGCGACCAGTGTCTCCATCACAGTGAGACCAATCAACATATTGCTCACCATTCCTTCGGCGCGCTTCCTAGCCAGCATCTTTAAGCGTGTATACGGCCGGCGCAAAC
>JAKBYW010000057.1:0-8324 GCA_021840275.1 Chloroflexota bacterium
ACCGGCGCGGCCGCGCCGGCCGATATGGGCAAAGTGATGAAAGCGCTGATGCCCAAAGTGGCTGGACGCGCTGCAAACGATCAGATCAGCGCGGTGGTTAAGGAACTTCTTGTGAAGTAAAACTTTTTAAGCGCGAAGTCAGTCGGGGGTGCAAAGTTTTTTTCATTGCGTCCTGTGCGATCTTCGCGGTTAACTTTTCAATATGGCCGTTCGTCTGCCTGCCCCTGCGCGTACGCGCGCCCTCCAAATTTTCATTCTGATTTGTGTCAGTCTGGTTACTTATGCCGCGCTGGCTCTGCCGTTGAGTCTGCGTCCGGCTGCACTGCCGCTTCAAGCGGGGGATGTCGCGCCGCGCACCTTGCAGGCTCCGTATGACCATGAATATGTCAGCCAGGTGCGGACGGATCAAGCGCGTCAAGCCGCGCAAAAAGCGGTCCAGCCTGTTTATACTTCTCCTGATCCGGCTATTGCCAGACAGCAAATTGATCGGCTTACTTCCACGCTTCAGTTCATCAGCCTGGTTCGGTCTGACGCAACCACACTATTGGAACAAAAACGCACCGAACTCGCTTCGCTCAGTGACGTCAGCCTGAAGTCTGACAGCATCCAACAGATTTTGTCTGTGTCGGACGGACGGTGGAGTCTGCTGCAGCAGGAGTCCCTGCGTGTGCTGGAGCAGGTAATGCGGACATCCATCCGCCCGGATACGTTGGATGATGTCAAAGGCGGCATACCCTCACGCGTCAGCTTGACTCTGAGTGAGCAGGACGCCGCGTTGGTGACGGAGATGGTCAGCGCCTTCGTGATCGCCAACAGCCAATACAGCGCCGATCTAACGGCGGCGGCTCAAAAGTCCGCGCGTGATGCGGTAAAGCCAGTCGTGCAGGCTTATAAGGCGGGCGAGACCATCGTGGCGGGCGGTGATGTTGTCACTATTACTGAGATGGAAGCTTTGCAGGAGTTTGGCCTGATCCGACCCAGCCCACCGCTTGAAACCTATCTCGGTATTGGCGCGTTGACGCTTTTATCGATCACCTTTACGGGCTTGTATTTTTTTCGCCGTCAAAGCATTCCGTTTTTATATGAAATACGCAGCCTGCTGGTATTATCTTTTGTCTTCATCGTCTTTTTGCTCGGCGCGCGGCTGACCATTCCCGACCGCACGATTATTCCGTATCTCTATCCGTTACCGGCTGTTGGACTTTTGCTAACGACGCTCTTCGGTATGGAGACGGGTATCATCATCTCACTTGTCATTTGTGTGTTGGCTCCTTATGGACTGCCGAATACTCTTGACCTGATGCCATATTATTTACTGGCCTCGCTGTGTGGTGTGCTGACACTTGGGCAGGCCAGCCGGTTCTGGGCCTTCTTCCGCGCCGGGCTGGCTATTGCTGGCGCAGGCATCGCCATGATCCTTGCCTACCGCCTGCCATCTGCTTCGCTGGATTGGATCGGCATTGCGACTCTGGTAGTTTCCTCCCTGTTCAATGGTCTTGCATCTGCGAGTCTGGCTCTTTTACTGCAATATCCTTTAGCCCAATTTTTGAGTCTGCCAACGCCGCTTCAATTGCTTGAAATTGCACGTCCCGATTTTCCGCTTTTGCAAATGTTTTTGCGTAGTGCGCCTGGCACGTATCAGCATAGTTTGCAGGTTGCCAACCTCGCAGAGCAGGCCGCTGAAAAAATTGGCGCAGAGCCGCTTGTGACGCGCGTCGGCGCGCTCTTTCATGATATTGGCAAATCCGCCGATGCTTCGTTCTTTATTGAAAATCAAGCGCCCGGCAACTTGAATACTCATACTGACATCACGCCCGAAGAGGCCGCATCTGCCATCATTCAACATGTATTGGATGGCGTGACGCTCGCACACAAGTATCGCCTGCCGCGCCGCATCGATGATTTTATTCTTGAACATCACGGCACAATGCTGACTCGTTATCAATACAATCAGGCGCTTGAAAAAGCGGGCGGCGACGCGCTCAAGGTGGACATTAATAAATTCCGTTACCCGGGCCCGCGCCCGCGTTCGCGTGAAACGGCCCTGCTTATGCTGGCTGATGCGTCCGAAGCGCGTACTCGCGCCGAAAGCCCCGAAAATGAGGATGGCGTGCGGGCCATCGTGCGCTCCGTAATCGATTGGTGTCAGAAGGAAGGCCAGCTGGATGACACGCAACTGACTTTGCGTGATCTCAACATCATCACTGAATCCTTTGTGACCACTTTGCGCGGCACGTACCATCCACGCATCCAATACCCCGCTGCCGAGCCGCCTACCGAGCCTAAAACAACACCCATCAAAGAGAAGAAATGATCAATATCGAATCATCCCTCGACCCATTGCCGGTCGCATCTGAATTGATCGAACGTGCAGCGAGTGCCGCGCTTGCTCACCAATCCGGCGACGGCGATATCACCATTGTTTTGACAGATGATGCACAATTGCGTCAACTGAACCGCGATTATTTGAGAATTGATGAGCCGACCGACGTGCTATCCTTCCCCGCATCAGAAATGGACCCGGAAACGGGTGTGCGTTATCTGGGCGATATCCTGCTCTCGCTCCCGCGCGCCGAGTCGCAGGCGCGCGCCGCGCACCATCCGCTTCAAGCGGAAGCCCAATTGCTGGTCGTGCATGGCGTCCTGCATTTGCTCGGACACGATCATGCGACCGCCGAAAAGAAATCCAGGATGTGGCAGGCGCAGGCGGAGATCCTGCAATCGCTTGGGCTTGGAGAAATCCAAATCCGTGAGGAGTAATAACGGATTACGTGATACGTAATCCGCAAATCAGAAAATAATGCTTGACTTCATTTCTTCACGCCTGCGCTCTTTTATCCACGCCTTTCATGGCTGGGCCTATGTCTTGCAAACCCAGCAGAACGCCTGGATCCACGCCGTTGTCGCGACCATCGTGTTCATCGTCGGCTTGTGGATTGGACTTCCGCCGCGCGATTGGGCTGTCATCATTCTTGCCATCACAATGGTCTTCGCGGCAGAGTTCATTAATACCGCCATCGAAGCGGTCGTAGACCTGGCCAGCCCAACGCATCATCCGCTTGCCAAAGTTGGCAAGGATGTCGGCGCGGCCGCGGTACTGGTCGCAGCAATGGCAGCAGTGTTGATCGGTTTGCTGGTCTTAGGCCCGCCATTGTGGGAAAAGTTAAGGATAATTTTTCACCACTAAGGCACTAAGTCCACGAAGATTCTCTTTGTGTTCACGAAGAAAGAAACTTTGCCTGCACTGAGCCGCAGGCACACGTGTGTGCCTTGTGTCTCTGTGGTGAGAAAAGGAGAAAATTATGACTTTATCGTTTCGCTTTGGCACGGTAGGTTCCCCGATAGGTACACCGAAGAAACCGGGCGGCTCGGTTGGTGCGATTGCATTTAGTAGATCCATCGGCCTGCAGGCCTTCGAGCTGGGTTGGGTGCAGTCGGTAAGAGTCTCCGAAGAGACTTGTGCGCTGATAAAATCCACCGCTGGTGGGCAGGATGTTTCGCTCAGCGTCCATGCGCCATACTTTATCAATTTGAATGCGACAGCTGAAGAGTGGCCCAAGTCGCGCAAGCGCTTGATGGACGCGGCGCACTATGGAAATCTGGCGGGGGCGACGGATGTTATTTTTCATCCCGGCTCGTACTTTGAGCGCCCACCCGAAGAAGTCTTGCGGGTCGCAATCCCGCGTTTGAAAGGTTGCGTCGACGAACTCCGCAAAGCAGGCAACCCCGTCACTATCCGCCCGGAGACGATGGGAAAGTCTGCCATGCTTGGATCGTTTGAAGACGCGCTCGAAATGTCGAAGCAGGTCGAAGGCATCCAACCCTGCCTTGACTTTGCCCACCTGCACGCGCGTCCCGGCGATGGGACGATGAATACTTACGATGAATGGAGTGTGCTGTTAACTGCTTATCAAAAAGCTCTTGGCAAACCTGCGCTCAAACATTTGCACATCCATCTTTCAGGAATCGAATATGGCCCGAAAGGCGAGAAGAATCATTTGAAGCTGGAAGACGCCGACCTGGATTTGAAGGCATTGTTCCACGCATTACACGATGCCGGTTGTGCCGGAAGGATTCTGTGCGAGAGTCCCATCATGGAAGAGGACGCGTTGAATATGAAGAAGGCCTGGATGAAGGTGAGCGGAGAGAAGGAATAAAAAGAGTGCGGCACGCTACGCAGTCCCCACCGCCTGTCCTTGGCGTTCTTCCAAGTGTCCACGCTTTGTTAGCCAGTGTTCTTTTCATCTTCATTCATCATGTTCAGAAATGATTCCACTGCCTTTGGGTCGAAGTGTATTCCAGAGAGTGATTTGATATGTTCGATCACTTTTTCCTTTGGCCAACCTTGACGATATGGGCGATCAGAGAGGAGGGCGTCCCATACATCTATTATCGCAAAGAGACGCGCTGCCAGTGGAATTTGCTCGCCTTTCAGCCCGCGTGGATAACCGCTTCCATCCCATTTTTCATGGTGACAGTATGGAATGTCCAGCGCGGGGCGTAAGTATGCAATCGGCGAGAGTAATTCAAAGGCAAAGGTGGGATGCTTACGCATGACAACCCATTCTTCGTCTGTCAGTTTATCTGGTTTGAGCAAAATGTTGTCAGGCACGCCCATCTTTCCAATATCATGCAAGAGCGCACCGCGCCGCACGTGTACCAACTCTTCTTCGGTAATTCCCGCCGCGCGTGCAAGTTTCAATGTCATTTCCGTAACGCGCTGTGTGTGACCTTCGGTTTCCTTGTCGCGCAAATCCAGCGCATGTGACCAGCCTTCAATAGTGGAATCATAAGCATTGAATAATTCTGTGTTGGAGTGTTGCAAATCGGTGAAGAGACTGGCGCTATCCACAGCAATCGCAGTTTGTCCAGCCAGAACTTCAAGAAAATCCAGCCAATCTTGATTGGGAATAAATGGTGTGCGATGAAAGACTTCCAGAACGCCCTTCACTTGACCTTTGGCAATAAGCGGCGCGCTAAAATAAGTGACAAACCCTTCATCAGCAATAAGCGGCGCACGGATAAATTCAGCAGTGTTCTCGAGTAAATTGGGAATGCTCACCGTTTTGCGTTCCAACGCGGCACGTCCGCCGTGCCCCTCACCCAAACGCAGGCGCGAACGTTCAATCGCTTTATTACGAAAGCCAATTCCAGCGGCGAACTCTAAGATTTGAGTATGTGGATTAAAAAGCAAGACAGCAGCGGCATCCACATTTAATTCAGTCTTAGTTTGTTCAAGTACAACGTGCAAAGTCAGATTCAAGTCTAGACTGCCTGCGATGGCTTGGTCAATTTTTTGCAGTGCCTGAATGTTTTGCAGGCGGCGGATAGTTTCCAACTCCGCGCGCTTGCGCTCGGTGATGTCTTGCGTCGTGTTGAGTATGTATTTCTGATCGCCGATATTCAGAAAATCCACATTCACAGAAAAAATGCGCTCTTCATCCGATTTCGTGTGTAAAGTCAATTCCTGATTGCGCGCTGAACCGTGTTCTTTTAGCGCAGCGAGGATGCGTGCTCGACCCTCTTCATCTGGATTGATGCCCAGTTCTAGCGAGGTCCTGCCTATGACTTCCTGCTTGGTATATCCAAACGCTCTCTCAAATGCCTCATTGACATTTGTAATGACGCCATCGGGCAGTCTCGAAAGCGAAGCGGTAAAAGCAGACTTTTCGAAAAGGGTGAAAAACATCTGTTTGCTCTCCTGCAACGCGTTCTCCGCCTGTTTGCGTTCGGTAATGTCCCGCAGAATGACAGAAAAATAAGTCTGCACACTAGTGGATAGTTTCGCAATGCTCGCCTCGGCGGGAAATATCGTCCCATCCTTGCGCTGTCCGTATATTTCGCGTCGTTCTCCCATTTGCCGCGTGACCTCCAGTGCTGTTGCAAAACGGCGGACATGGGCGCGGTGGATTTCAGATAGTGTTGGTGGCAGAAGAACTTCGAGCGGTTGACCGATGACTTCGGATGCGTTGTACCCAAAGATTCGTTTTGCCCCCTGATTGAAGAGAATGATGTTTTGGTCTTTGTCTGTCGCGATGATAGCGTCATGGGAGATATTGAGAATGATTGAGAAAAGGGCTTCGTTCTCTTCCTTCGCTTTGGTGTGCAGTTGATTAGTATGCTTTGGCATAGTGACGTTTCCTCTCGGTTCCGCTTATCTACCACTGTTGGCTTTATACATACATAAGCGGGCTAACGAGCTTTGTTGGCTTATTTGACGGCGAAACGATCATGTTCGAATAAATAAATTATAGCACCCGTCAACTCTTATACGGCTTGGACTCAACTTGAATCTGGATAGCCAAATATACCAAACACATCAGGCTAGGAATGTCCGAGCACCGGGTGCGGTTTGTAGGGTTCTTCGAGGCGCTTGATTTCCTCCTCGGTCAGTTTGATGTCGAGCGCGGCGATGGATTGATCGAGATGTTCCATTTTTGTGGAACCGACAATGGGGGCCGTGATGTGGGATTTGCTCAGCACCCACGCCAGAGCAATTTGAGAAGCGGTGATGCCGCGTGCCTTGGCAATTTCAGCGGCCCGTTCGGCGACGACAAAATCTTCTTCGCGGAAATAAAGCTGATCCGCAAACGGATCGGTCTGTGAACGGACAGTCTCGCCGCCGCCACCATGTTTGCGGTTGCCCGCGAAAAATCCGCGTGCCATCGGGCTCCACGGAATCAGCCCGATGTTTTGATCCACGCACAGCGGAATCATCTCGCGCTCTTCTTCGCGATAAACAAGGTTGTAGTGATCCTGCATCGAGACAAATTTAGTCCAGCCGTGCAATTCAGAGACGTGCAGTGCCTTCATGAATTGCCATGCAAACATGGATGATGCGCCAATATAACGTGCCTTGCCCGATTTGACCAGGTCGTGCAAAGCTTCCATGGTTTCTTCGATGCTTGTCGAATAATCCCAGCGATGGATCTGATACAAATCAACGTAATCCATCTTGAGGCGCTTCAACGATTTATCGATTGAGTCCATGATGTGCTTGCGCGAGAGTCCGCGATCGTTCGGATCGTCGCTCATTTGCTGGAAAACCTTTGTGGCGATGACGACATTTTCGCGTTTGACGCCAATTGTTTTTAGCGTATTACCAAGCACTTCTTCACTCGCGCCGAGCGAATATACGTCGGCAGTATCGAAAAAGTTAATGCCCGCATCCAGCGCGCGTTTGACGAATGGCCTGGCTTCTTCCTCTTCCAAAACCCATTCGCGCCATTTCTTTGAGCCATAACTCATCATGCCAAGGCACAAGCGTGAGACTTTTAAACCGGTTTTTCCAAGATTGATGTATTGCATTGTTTGCTCCTTTCGAAACTAAATCACCTTTAAATTTGTCTGACTTTATGCTTCCTTCGCCGTCCTCGGCGAAGAATTAGAGATCAACCATTCGTTTATATCTGTAATTTCGATGATCGGTTTTTTATCATAATCATAATACCCAGCGGTGGAATAAACATAATCTGCCCTATCTTCTACAAGCTTCCAATCTTTAGCGATCGGATTTTGGTGAATGTACTCCATTTTCTGCTGCAAAACATCCATCGAATAAATATTCTTTGCTTGGATATCCTGCCAGATGCTGTGTTCGTGTCTTTGGTCGCGTTTCTTCTGGCTAAATAAATCAAGCAATTCTTTCCGATTCTGCTCCCGTAATTTCTTCAAGATTTCATGTGCCGTAAAAGAACCAAACTGTTGAACGACTTCTCCAATCGTAATATCTTCAGGTTTTAGAATTACGTGAAGATGCGAAGGCATAATCACAAACGCGAACAATAAGATTCGTTTTTGCTGTTGCATCCACGCCAATGAATTTAATAGAGTGTTTGCATATTCGGATTCAACAAACAGACATTTCCAACCCACAACAGATGCAGTCATGAAATACAAATGAGAGGGGTCATGAACAGAAGAGAAGGTCATATGTTTATGAACGCCGCCGAGGACGGCGGCTAGAGCACAAGCTAGATTACCTTTAAATTGGCCAGACTTGCTGATAATCTTTTGATGCCAACCGACTCAAAAACAACATCCACAATCTCGTCGTCGTCTTGAATTCTGCTATCGAGCACGATGCCGTCACCCCACGAATTATGCTTGACGCGCGTCCCGGCGCGGAATTTACTTTCCATAACGGGAGCCGCTTGCGGGTTCCGGGAAGAGGCGGCCCATAATGATTCGGGCGCCCGGCCTCTCATCCCGCGCCCGGTGCGCGATTTGCCGACCAACAAGTCGGCGGGAATATCATCCAAAAACCTGGATGGAAAAGTTTCTTCGGAGAAGCCGCGTCCACCGCGTTGAACGGCGCGCACGAG
>JAKBYW010000058.1:0-8313 GCA_021840275.1 Chloroflexota bacterium
TGGTTTTGGAGCGAGGTTTCCAGGCGGACAAGGCATTCATCTTTCTCGTTTTCAATGCCTGGCAACAACAATGGGATTTCCAGATCAATGGTTTGTTCCATAAGATAAGCCCTTTTTAGAAGCGCGGTCTACACATGATGCGCCGTGAAGTGATATTGAACTTTCGCATCACACTCACACGGGTCAATATGCACCGTGATATCGGACAGGGCTGGTAACTCATGGAAAAGGGCATGACGCACTTCTTCGCCGATGCGATGGCTGGCAATAGTTGGAATCTGACAATTAACAGTAACGTGTAGTTCGGCGCGCTGACGATGGCCGATCCAGCGCGCAGTCACTTCATGCACATCCATTACGCCGTCAACGCTGCGGGCAATATGTTCTATTCGCTCGACGACTTCAGGCTCGATACCATCCATCATTCGCCGCCACATTTCTTTGGCAGTGTTCCATACGATCACTAAAATGGCTGCGCCGATGATCAGGCCCACCAGCGGGTCAGCCCACGGGAACCCAAGCCACACGCCGATGACGCCTACCAGGACGCCCAACGAAGTGAAACCGTCAACGCGGGCGTGGAGTCCGTCAGCTACCAGCGCCGCTGAGCCGATTTGACGTCCCACCCGCATACGAAAGATGGCGACCAGTTCGTTGCCGAGAAAGCCGATGATGGCGGCGGCGGCTACCCAGCCGATGTTTGACAACGGTTGTGGGTGTAGAATCTTTTGGATGGACTCGTAAAAGACCACCAACGCGCTGGCGAAGATCATCAGCACGATAAATGCTCCAGCCAAATCCTCAGCGCGGCCATAACCGTAGGTATAACGGCGATTGCGTGCGCGGCGAGCGAGGGCAAAAGCAAGCCACAGCGGAATAGCCGTCAACGCATCCGAGAAGTTGTGCAGGGTATCTGCCAGCAATGCCACACTACCGCTGATCGCCACAATGAAAACCTGGAAGGTGGCTGTGATAAGCAACCCGACCAGAGATACTTTGAGCGCCCAGATGCCGCGATCATTGGCAAGAGCGGGATCGAGCGCGGCGGCGTGATGGGTGTGTGAGTGCGGTGTGATCAGATGCTTGACTATATTCCAGAAGCCGTCGCGTTTATGTTCATTCTCATGATGCTCGTGAGAATGTTTATCATCATGCGCGCGCTCATCGTGTGGGTGCAGATGCGGATGATCGCTCGGTTCATGAGAGTGAGATGGTGTTGAATTGCTCATAAATAAACTCCTGATTTTTACATGAGTATTGACTGTTAAAATAGTGAAATGGACGAGAGTCCCCACCTATTTACCTCTCGTCCTAAGGAGGAGGTGAATAGGTGAGGGGGAAGGACAGGCGTGCGATCCAGATTAGTTGGCGGTCGGAGGGTGGGAAATTTTTGCGCCCAAATTAAAGGCGCGGGTGCTATCCTGTGTTTCCCCGATCGTCATGGCTGGCTTAAGTGTGAATGGTTGCCCTCTTTCGGGTTGAGCCATGTCGCTATGGATCGGGCAGTTGGCTTCCTGGGCGGCATGAAATGTGTTGGTGGTTGATAAAAACAAATGACCAACCGATCCAACGATCAGGAGGAAAAGCAGCAAAGCGAGAGAAAGTCGTCGAATCAAGTCAGTCATATCAGCCATGCAGGACGTGGTCAAGACCGCGCTGGAAAAGTTCGATGACATGATCATCGTCAATACAGACAAATACGTTGCGCCCCTGTTTGCGCGTGCGGATGATTCGCTTGTCACGCAAGCCGCGCAGTTGGTGCGAAACAGCAGATTTGGTCAGCCCGATGCGTTTTACCAGATCACTAACACCGACCTCTCCATCAATCAGCGCGGCGATGATGCGCACGCGAGTCGGGTCGCTGAGGGCTTCAAAAAGATTGGCGAGGTTAGAGGCGTTCTGTGATGTCAGTTTGGATTTGGAAACGGGCATGGCCTAACTCCTTCCCCTGGCTTTGAAAAGCCGGGGAAGAATCGTCCCGTCGCAGCACGATAGGCCTCATACTCCGCGCCGTACTTTTCCTGCAAGAATTGTTCCTCCTGCCTGGCCTGGAGTCCGAGCAACAGCGCGCTTTGAATGAGTGCGCACAGTGTAATGGCCGAGGGCTGACCAGCATCAGCGAAAACTGGAACGCGAGCAGGAACGCGAAATACGGGTTACGGATGTAGCGATAAAACCCGTCCGTGACCAGCGCATCGGTGGTGGCGTAGTCCAGTCCCACCCGCCAGGAAGAATGCAGGTTCAGGCGCGCCAGAGTCATCAGAAGCAGACTGAGGATGCCGATGGAAAATCCAATCGTTTGAACGAAAGGCGTATTCAGCACAACGATCTCAGTGATCAGTCCCCAAAACAAAAAGCCAGTCGCAAGAAAGACCAGCGCTAGCACGTAATATCCCATCACCAGCACAGTGGCGAGACCAAAAAATCTTTGCGTGTCGCTCGGAGCGTTTTTGCCGAGGAAATCTTCTGTTTTGTGAAAGTTACGTGCGAAGCGGAATGACATGTTGAAGTCATGAGCAAAATAGAGCGGGAAGAGGATGAGGTAAAGGGCCAGTTTCATTAATCGCCTCTTTTGATAGTTGAATGATTGCTCAACTATTTGCGATAATACCATGTCAGGAGGATGTACGTCAAGGAGGAAAATTAAGGGAAAAAATAGATCAAACGGCGACCTGAATATCATTCACAACCCACAGCGCATCGAAGGGACAGGCAGGTATGCGCGCACCTTGCACGCGTCAGCAGCGAGACAAGGTCGGCAGGCGCGGCAGGTTGATCGTGGAAAAAAGAAGCGGGCGCAGAGAAACCTCCGCGCCCGCTATCATTTACAGAATCGGTTACTTCGCCAACGCCGCCCCACTGTCCGTCATCGCCTCTTCGCAACGCATCGCCATCCTCCTTGCCAGCGGGACCGGCGAAGCCTGCGTCTGTCATCTTGAAGCCGCGCTGGGCTGGCGGCAAGCCTACATCTCCCAGCATTTGATGGCGCTTCGCAAAGCGGGTATTTTGCAAGATCGACGCGAAGGCCGCTACGTTTTTTATCAACTAAAAGATACTTCTTCTCTGGATCTGATCACTGCCTCCGCCCGCCTGAGCGGACTCTCCGCTAAATCCGTTTCTGTGCTCATCGATACCCAGGTAAATCCATCCTGCGAATGTCCGCAATGTGCGCCAGTATTGATCTCGGATAAAAACCCGAAAACAGCATGAACCTCCCTTCCTTTATGGCTGTTTCAGAAAAGTAGTTTTCTTACCCGAACCCTTTTATGGAGATTGAAATATCATGAGCAATGTCATCCCCCTGTTGAATACCCTGCCTACATCAATTGTCCCAGCTGACGTGGGATTTCTCGACCCGCCGATGTGTTGTCCTACGGGATTATGTGGGCTAACTCTCGACCAGACTCTGCTGGATATAAATGAAATGATCCAGCCCCTCCAGCGCGAAAACCTGCGCGTGGAGCGTTACCAGATGACCAGTCATCCCAGCGCTTTTCTAGGGAACGCGCAGGTAATGAAACTGGTACGCGAAAAAGAAATGGCATCCCTGCCTATCATCGTCGTGCGCGGCAAGGTTATTAAAATAGGTGCATATCCAACACTGGATGAGATCCGTACAGCATTAAACGGAACGGTAAAGCGACTCAGTATCAAATCCAGAATTTACCACTCCTGTCTTGGTTAATTACCTCAGCTACCAGATAGTAGGTGTTTTTCTATTCACAGCTTGGGCGGATGACCCAAGTAGCCAGCTAGGGATGGAAGGCTCGCGCTGAGTGAAGTCGAAGCGATGAATTGGGTTATTCTGATGTATAATACACATAATAATTGAAAATTATACACACGGGAAAGAGGCAGAAATGCGAACCAATATTGTGCTTGACGACAAACTCGTCGAGCGCGCCCAAAAATTAACAGGGATCAAAACCAAACGGGAAGTGGTGCAGGAGGCTTTGCGCACGCTCATCTTATTGCGTGAACAGGCTGAAATCCGCAATTTGCGTGGCAAGTTGAAATGGGAGGGAAATCTTCATGATCAACGTCTATCGCGCATTGGGAATTAACCATGCTTGTTGTTGATTCTACAGTTTGGATTGACTACTTCAATGGTGTCGATAATTTGCAGACTGATTATCTTCACCAGATCGCGGACAAAACGCCAATTCTGATTGGCGACTTAATTTTGGCGGAAGTCCTGCAAGGATTTCGAAACGATGCCGATTTTGAAAAAGCCCGCCGCGCATTCGGGAAATATATTCAGGTAGAGATAGTTACCCCCGAACTAGCGTTGCAAAGCGCGCGTAATTATCGCATGTTAAGACGCAAGGGAGTCACCGTCCGCAAGACGATAGATAGTCTCATTGCCACATATTGCATTGAAAACGAGCACGATTTATTGCATAATGACAGTGACTTTGATGGATATGAAAAGCATTGGGGGTTGCGAGTGGTTCATCCATAGGCCCGCGCTTGTCTCACTCGCGATGGACTATGGGGATTTCGTTAGATATTGGATCTTTTCTATCCACAGTTTGTTTTACTTTACAAATCTGGGCGGATGACTGAAGTAGCCAACACCGGGGGTTCAGGAATATATCGTTTACTTCAATCAGGATCGGCCGCATCAGGGCGTTGGTCAACGTATCCCCGACCACTATGATCTGCCCAGGTCAAACGCAGCCAGGGGAATCAAATCCAGAGCAATCCTTGGTGGTCTGCACCACAGTTATTCCCACACGACTCATACAAATTGACCCTCATCCTTTTGCATCAATACTACAGTGTGGGTTGATAAACGCGGATCGTTAATCCGGATATTATCGAGTTGTAAGTGGCTGGCGCATAATTGTCAAAAGCCCTCTTTGATGAATATTGTTGCCAATGGGAAAAATATGATATCTGACGGAGTCCCCATCAAGCTGCTGCCAGAATATTACATTTGAAGGATAAAACCGTATAAGACCCGAAGCAGGTGCCTGCTACGATTTGTTTAATTTCAAAAATCCGCCTTCAGACGTGGGAGTAGTCACCAGAAGCCAGAGATATTGAAATGGTTGAAGTGTCAGCGATTCGAGCGGAGCAGTTTCGTTGGAAAGAATGTTGGTGGCCTCGCTGAAAGGTAAATGGACAGTTTGTTTTTGATCGTTGAGGTTGTTGAGAATGAGCATGGTTTCGTTTTTATATTTGCGCGTGTAAGCCGCGATTGAATTTGTGCCTGCATCGATCCACTCGAAACTACCCCAGCCAAAAACGTGATATTGTTTGCGCGCAGCGATCATTCGCCGCATGGCTCGCAAAAGAGAATCAGGGTCAGTCATTTGCGCGGCAACGTTGACATGCTGTGGACCATATTGACCTTTGAGCAATGGCGCAAAAGGTTTGGCGCTGGTGAAGCCGCCATTCGGTGAATCGTCCCACTGCATCGGCGTGCGTACGCCGTTGCGATCATCGAGCCAAATGTTATCGCCCATGCCAATTTCATCGCCGTAGTAAATGACAGGCGAGCCGGGCAATGTGAAGAGCAGAGAATTTGCCAGCTCGATCTTGCGGCGATCATTATCGAGCAAAGGCGCGAGACGACGACGGATGCCGAGATTGAGTCGCATGCGCGGTTCGGGCGCATATTGTTCCCACATCCACTGACGTTCTTCCGGCGTGACCATTTCGAGAGTCAGTTCGTCGTGGTTGCGGAGGAAGGTGCACCATTGGCAATTTTCGGGAATGGCCGGCGTGCGATTTATGATTTCAAGGAGGTCAGTGACGTCGCCTTTTTTGAGCCCCATATAAATGCGCGGCATAATGGGAAAGTGGAAGCCCATGTGGAATTCATCACCATCGCCGAAATAAGAACGGACATCTTCAGGCCATTGGTTGGCTTCG
The DNA here is from genome assembly GCA_021840275.1 of Chloroflexota bacterium. Lineage (GTDB taxonomy): Bacteria > Chloroflexota > Anaerolineae > Anaerolineales > Villigracilaceae > Fen-1038. The sequence goes on from JAKBYW010000058.1 coordinate 5,881, forward strand.
CAGAGCAATATACGGCCGGGATAATTTTTATCCATGAAGGCACGCAGTTTTTTGAGATAGATGTGGGTCTCAGGCAGGTTCTCACAGTTGGTTTCCTCGCGTTCAAAGAGATACGGCACCGCGTCCGCACGGAAACCGTCGATTCCCAAGTCCAGCCAGAAGCGCTCTACATTGAGCATCTCTCCCTGCACTTTGGGATTATCGTAGTTCAAGTCCGGCTGGCTGGCATAGAAACGATGCCAATAATACTGCTTCGTCTTTTCATCCCATGTCCAGTTGGATGGTTCGGTATCAACAAAGATGATGCGTGTACCGGCGAATTTCTGGTCTGTATCGCTCCAGACGTAATAATCACGGTAGGGAGAATTACGGTCTGAACGCGATGCCTTGAACCACGGGTGCTCGTCGGATGTGTGATTCAAGACCAGGTCCATGACGATGCGGATATCGCGTGCGTGCGCGGCTTCAATTAGCGCTTTGAGATCATCCACCGATCCGAAGATCTCTGCGATGTTGTAGAAATCAGCAATGTCATAGCCATCGTCTTTCAATGGCGAGGGATAAAACGGCATCAGCCAGATGCAATCCACCCCAAGGGTTTGCAGATAATCCAATTTTTGGGTTATCCCGTTCAGGTCCCCATGGCCATCGCCATTGCTGTCATAAAATGCACGGACGTAAATTTGATAGAAAACTGCGTCTTTATACCAGGGTGTCTGATTCATGATTTCTTACCAGGAATGAAAAACTAAAGGTTTTGGAAACCTTTAGTTTTTTTCACTTGCTTCAAGCGCAAGGTCAATGAAAACGGCCGCGGTCCAACTGAACATGCCGCCTGCTCTCAGCGGAGGAACACCAGTCTCTGCGTTGTAGTATTCGAAGATACCCGCTTGATCCATGATCAAGTTCAGCGTTTTATCCCGCAACTCATTCGCAAGTGCATCATCGCCAACCCGCCGTAAAGCTTCGATGAAAAAATAATTGATGTTTACCCATATCGGTCCACGCCACATGGTTTCGGGATCATAGGCAGGGTCATTGCGGGCAACCGTTGGGATGACGCGTTCGCCCCAAAACTCACGCGGGTTTTTCAGATGCGCGATCAACCTGACGCAAATTTTTTCAGGGAGATGACCTGTCCATAACGGAAGCAGGTTGAAGGGCGTAATGACCGGGATCGGATTTTCGTCATGAGTTGCGCGGAACAGGCCGGACACTTCGTCCCAGAGATCATCAATCATCCTCTGAACAATCGCTTCCGCGCGGGACCTCCACTTGCTTCCATCTTCAAACATTCCCAAGGCCTCGGCCATCTCCGCCAAAGACTGCATCTGGATGCAGAGATACGTGTTCAAATCGGGCGACTCAACCGGCATCCCATAATCCCAGAGTGGGCTGTCATCGAGACCAGAAGAATAGGGATGGTTGTACTGAGCCAGCCCATCCCTGTCATCATCGTTGCACTCGAACCACCAGGCGTTCCACCGAACAAGGGACGCGTAAATCTCGCTGAGAAAAGGCATATCCGGTGCGGTTTTGTGTATCTTCATGGCAGCCCAGGCGAGGATGGGCGGTTTGGTTACCTCGGCAAAAAACGGATGATCAATCTCTGTGACAATGCCCTCATCGTGAATCGCGTCCGGCAACATCCCGTTCGGGAGCTGGTGTGCGAGCATCGCGCGGATTTGGTCACGCGCCAGCCCAGGGTTAATATGCCGGTACGCGATCGAGTGGAAAGCGCTGTCCCAAAGCCAAATTCCGATGTACGTGGATTTTGATGGCGCGGCGCACTCGAAGCCCAAGCTGCCTAGAGGGCTGAGCAGGTTGCATCCCATCACCCACCAGGCGTATGCATACGTATGACGATATGCCTCGACAACCGGTGGAACTTGATCGAACCACTCCTGCCACAGGGCTTTTGCATTTGCGCTGATCTGTGAAAATGGAAGCGACTGGTGCGCCAGGTCAAATGAACTGCTGATGCGAAATGTGATCGTACAATCGTCGTTTGCGCACACAACAAATTCGATGGAATATCCATTTTCCCCGGGCGCGACCTGGTTCCTGAGCACCTGACCATTGGTCTGGTAGGCAAAGTTGCGAACGGATTTTATTTCACCGCCGCACTCCATCCTGGACCACATTTCCGGGTTAATACAAAACCTGATGCCGGTCTTCCTGTTGGCTGGCAAGCCAATTGCCAGCGTATGGATATCCTGAAACGCGAGCTTGAATTCGCCGAGGCGGGTTTGGAAACACAAGACATCCGGGGATGTGACGGTCTCGAATTCGAGGAAGTCCCCCGCTTCATCAATAAATCCCAGGCTGTGGATGAAGGGTGGACGACGCACATAAGCTTCAGGGTCCGGATCAAGACAGACGAGGCGCTCGGCCAGTTTTACAACCAGGCGGCTTTTTTCCGGCTCCTGATAA
>JAKBYW010000059.1:0-8215 GCA_021840275.1 Chloroflexota bacterium
GATCGGCTTGGGCGAATGTGCGATCATGATCCATCCAAGCATGAATGTGCCAATGCTGGTGATGCCAATCCATACACGTAATCCAAGTTTGAAAAGCTTCATTTTTCCTCACTTACTTGTTGATGATTGCAAGTCCCTTATTGGGAGCTAGCCAGCTATTTGGAGAAGCACGGTATTATACCGTAAAGATTTGGATTCGGTCAATTTCGTTTACTTGGCGTCCTTCTTCAACTCACGCACGGGATAAACCGGATGAGCCAGCAGCTCAGAAAGTTTTTGCGCGCCGTCGGCACTGGCAACTGCCAGAATCTCATCGCCTTCCTGGAAAGTACTATCGCCGCGCGGCAATGTCATTTTGCCATCACGGATAATGGCGGCGATGATGCAATGCTCGGCCAATCCAAGGTCCTTGAGCGCCACGCCAATTGCCTTGGCACCGGCGGGAATCTTTTCTTCGACGAACGCGTAATTTCCGCGACGAATTTTATAGAGCGTCATCATGTCGCCGAGGGACATCTCCTCCGCCACAAGCCGCGCCAAGATGTCGGCTTGATTAAGAGCGATATCAACGCCCATTTCAGGTGTGAAAAGCCAGGCGTTCTTCGGGTTATTAATGCGGGCAATGACACGCGGCACATTGAATTCAAAGCGCGCCAGCGATGTAACCACCAGATTGGTATCGTCAGAACCGGTTACGCTTGCCAGGACATTCGCGCGAGTCACGCCCGCCTGTTCGAGAACAACGGGTGAACTGCCATCACCTTCCATGATTGTTTCAGGAGGAAGTTCCTGTTTAAGTTTATCCAGAAGAGAGGTGCGCTCTTCGATGACTTTAACTTGATATCCACTGCCAAGCAGGAGGGACGCAAGGTGCGAACCGGTATTGCCTCCACCGACAACAATAACGTACATGGCTACATCCTCCTTTCCAAACCAAACATTTCTTCCACGCGTTCCATTGCCGAAGAAAGAACAGCCAAATGGATTCTATCGCCTTCCTGAATCTCAGATCCGGACAACGGCAGAAACGCCTGATCCTCCCGGGTAATGGAAACCACAACTACCTCGCCGGGAATGGAAATATGACTGACAGTGCGCCCCGCCAATTGAGGCGAAGCTTCGATCACTATCAGCGAGGCTTCCCCTTGTCCGAATGTGTAAACCACATCCAGGTCTGTGTGAGTAACGACCTCGCAGATGCGTTCCGCACCCCAATTGGTGGTTGATATCGTCATCAGTCCGAGGCGTTTATAAATCTCCGCCTGACGCGGATCATATAAACGCGCAACAACGCGCGGCACATGAAAAATATTACGGGCAATGCGTGCTGCAACAATGTTGGCGTTATCAGATGAACTGGCCGCTATAAAAGCGTCGGCGCTTTCCACGCCAGCTTCGATCAGAACATTACGATCAAAGCCGAGGCCGCGTACGACTTTGCCCTTGAAATTGGAACCAAGCCGCGCAATCGCATTTGCATCATGGTCAATCACCGTGACGGCATGATTCTGCTCCGCCAGGATCAAGCTGACCTGAAAACCAACGCGGCCGCACCCCATAACGATAACTTTCATAGTGACATGCCTCCTTCCGCTTTCACGAAACCAGTTGACTATGACTAACATTTATCCGATTTAAACGACGAACGATTGCCTTACGTATCCATTCCAGCGAGTATAGCACGGGTGCAAACAGACCAAGTCCAATCCAGAAAAATCCCGGAAGCGGCACATGCTGGAATATGCGCGCCAGGGGCCCAACATAGATCAGCGCCACAATGGTTCCAATTTCAAGCGCAATCGCAAACAATAAATTCTTGTTACTCAGCCAACCCAGATAAGTACTGCGAATCTGCGTCGAACGACATGCAAACACATTCCCGACTTGCGACATAACCACGCCGGCATGAAAGACCGTGACTGCGGTTATATGTACTTTTTCCGGATCCAGCGCTAATTTTAAACTCTCCGGAATAATAAGTGATGACAGCCAGGGCAATTGCAATTGAGCGACATTCCCCGATAACAAGTACACAGCCAAGAAACCGGCATAACACAAAGCCGCTTCGATCGGCCCCAGCCAGCCAAAGGCGCGGCCAAGCAGACCACGATCCAGCAATGGCTGGTTACGCGGACGCGGCGGATGGCGCATAATATCCGGTTCGGGTTTTTCCATGCCCAACGCCAAAGCAGGGAATAGATCAGTGCCGAGGTCAATAGCCAGGATTTGCCTGACCGTCAAGGCGAGAGGAATGGCGGGAAAAGATGCAGTCACCATAAAGGGCAGAATCTCCGGTACATTGCTCGAGAAAATATAGGTAATAAATTTGCGGATATTATCGAACACCGCACGGCCTTCTTCGATGGCGGCAACAATCGCCCCAAAATTATCAGTAGTCAAAATAATATCCGCGGCTTCCTTCGCCACATCCGTCCCGACAATGCCCATGGCAATGCCAACATCCGCTTTGCGAAGTGCAGGCGCATCGTTGACGCCGTCACCGGTCACTGCCACCACATCGCCGCGTGCTTGAAAGGCCGCAACGAGACGTAATTTATGTTCAGGCGCCATGCGTGAGAAAAGAACTTCCTTTTTGAGAATCGCCTGAAGTTCAGCGTCGTTCATTGCATCCAATTCTGCGCCGGTCAGGATAACGGGATTGGGTGTGATGATCATTCCCACGCGCCTCGCAATGGATTCGGCGGTCAGGCCATAATCACCGGTAATCATCGCGATCCGAATACCCGCCTCGCAGCAAACCCGCACTGCCTTCTCAACCTCAGGCCGCGGCGGATCCATCATTGCCATCAGCCCGAGGAAGGTCAACTCCTGTTCGACGTTCTCAACCGTATAATGTCCGGAACGAAGCGGAAGCTCGCGCTGCGCAAAAGCCAGGACGCGCAAAGCGCCGCGCGCGTAATCGTCATTGGCCGCCAGAATTTCCGCTTTCAATTCATTATCGAGAGAAACGACTTCTCCATTCACAAGAGCAGAAGTGCAAAGCTGGAGGATTTCACGCGGCGCGCCTTTGATAAAGGCAATTTCTTTATCTGCCGTGCGGTGAATCGTTGTCATGCGCTTGCGGCGGGCGTCGAACGGGATCTCATGCACACGCGGATAAATAGCATTCAAAGATTCATCGGTCACGCCCGCCTTCAAGGCCGCAACTTTCAAAGCCGCTTCGGTTTGATCGCCCAGGCTCGTCCAATACGGGTGCTCCGGCGAAGGCGGATTAATGCGGGAGTTATTGCATCTCTGGCCGGCATGTAAGAGAAGATTCAAATCGTTTTCGAACAATTTTCCCGCCGGGGCAGGCGAGAATCCGCCTTTCGGTTCATACCCGACGCCGGAAACTTTCAGCCGTTGGCGAGCCACCCAAACCTCGCGGACGGTCATCTGGTTTTGTGTGAGCGTACCACTTTTATCGGTGCATATAACGGAGACAGTTCCAAGCGTCTCCACGATGGAAAGTTTTTTGGCGAGCACATCGCGTTGCGCCAAACGCTGAACGGCCATCGCCAGCGAGAGAGTCAAAGTGGCCTGCAAACCTTCAGGGATGACAGCAACAATGATACCCAATGTCAACAAAGCCAGCTCGCCGGGCTTCATTCCCAAATCGAAAAAGCCGACTACCGCGACGATTGCGCCAACGCCCAACGCAGTCCAGGTTGTTAGTTTGCCGAGGTGCTTCAATTCAATTTGGAATCTTGTCGGTTCCTCTTTGACGGCCTGGGCCAATTGTGCGATCCGCCCAAACTGAGTCAACATGCCTGTGGCGTAGGCCACAGCACGGCCGGTTCCCGAAGCGACGGATGTCCCGGCAAAGATCAAATTGGAGCGTTCCAATTCGCTGACGGTGGATTGCAAAGACGCGTCCGCTGTTTTTCGAACCGGGACGGCCTCGCCGGTCAAGGTCGAGTTATTGACGCGCAATCCATATTCCTCCACCACGCGTGCATCCACCGAAATATTATCGCCTTCGGCCAGGATTAACACATCACCTGGCACCAGTTCACTGGAAGGAATGTGAACGTCCTCGCCGTCGCGAATGGCGCGGGCATAGGAAGGCAGCACCTGCCTGAGTTTTTCGATGGCTTGCTCGGCGCGATATTCCCGCCAAAACGATAAAGCAGAGTTCATCAGAACCAGAGTCCAGATAACGGAACCCAGCACGATCTCCCTCTGCAAAAACATCGCCGCACCAACTCCAAGCAAAAGGAAAGCTTGCGGATGAGCGAACTGAACGATCCATCTTTTCCAAATGGGGGTCGTCTTTTGTTCAGAAAGGAGATTGGGCCCGTACAACGAGCGGCGCGATTCTGCCTCGGCGGAGGCAATGCCGTTTGGTGATGTCTCAAGAGCCTTATAGACATCGGGCGGACGCAAGCTGTAAATCGGTGTGGAACTCATAGATAGATAAAAACGGGAGGCCGGCCCGTCTCCCGTTCGCTATTATTCTTCGTCGCCCGGGGCGGTTTCTTTGGGAGCGCCACCCACAGTGGGCACCTTCGGTTTGCTATCGAGATATTGATCAAGCAGGGACGGCGCTTCTGGGTGATCAGAATGGAGTGCATGATCATAATCTCCAGCCAGGATCGGTTCTGGTTCAAAACGCACCGGACGTCGCACACCAAACAATTCAAAGAAACGAGTCACGAAAACTAAAACGCGGCCTCGCAGGTCGTGGCGATATTCCTGCATTCTTAGCGACTGCCATTCCACAATGGAAGCCATCGAGCCTTGCACGCGCGCTTTTTCGCGCACAATGCGATGGATCGTTTTTGCGTCACGATACCCGATGGGGGAAATCAACAAGGCATTAGCGGCCAACACCAAGACGCTGAAAGAGATCAGAACCACCCAACCGCCTTCGTTCCACTTGCCCACGATCTGACCAATGAACACGACACCAGAGAGTATCGCAGCAAAACCTGCCCCAAAGCTTCCCCAGAAGCGTGCCGAGCCTGTAGCTGTCGCCAGGATATGCTTGCGGATGGCAAAGCCCATCACCATGATCGGCATAAAGACACCGATGCCATAATAAGGTACAGCCGCGCTGAGATTACCTCTTACCAAAAGCTGAATTATGACGGCAACAATAAATCCAGCAGTCACCGAGCGGGTAAACGTCCCAGCCGGATTACGATAAACAACGATCTCTGGAACTTCTCCGATGGCAACATCACGCCAGGCAGTTGCCTGTAAATCCTGAAACGCCGTCATGGAAGCCGCGGCCAACAAAGCTACAGCCAATATCTGGTACGCCCAATAAAGAATGATGCCTCCGGGGATTTCTCTAAACCCGATAAATGCCAGATTGGCTACCAGCGAACGACCCAGCGTACCGTCAAATACGTTGAAATGAAAAGCAAAATAGGCCAGAAAAGCAGTAGTAAAACCGCCATAAAATAAGAAGGATGTTTGCACCATGCGGCCAATGCCAGACTTCCCGCTATAGAAATTCCACAAGCCGTTGAGTTTCTTCATGTGTTTCTTGCCCCACTTCACCAGGGCAAAATCTTCGTGGATGACAAATTGAATGCCGTTGGACATGGCTTCCAGGCCGGAGAGTGCCACCAAGCCTTTCATGGAAGCGGTCAGCATGTGATACGCGGCTTGCCAAAAAGAGGGTGTGCTAATTTGTTCAGTAAAAGGCGCGGGTGGAACCGCACGGCCTTTTGCAATGAATAAACCAATTGCCATCACAATCGATAGAAAACCAAAAATACCTAACAAGGTAAAGACCACGCGCGACGATTCGCCGCGCCCGCGAATGGTCAGCCACCAAGTGACCGCCGCCATGGCCGCCCCCAATCCGAAACGAACAGTCCAAACAATAGCATAAGAATTGGTGAGGGAAAGCAATTGTTCAACGCCCGAAAGGGTTGATACCACGATGGTAAAAACATAATCCTGGATCAAGACCACCGCAACAACCAGACTCAGACCGGGGGCTAGATAACGCATCGCGGCTGTGTACGAACCACCGCCTTCATTGAAGATACCCAGCGAGTACATATACAAACCGCCAAATATGATATTTGCAAACGCAATGACAAGCACAGCAATGAAAGCATATTTTTGCAATCCATAAGGATGCAAGGCGCTCATCATTTCGCCAGTGGCATAAAAATAGGATGTGAAATAATCCACGCCGAAGAGGGCTACCGCCGCCAGCAGACCAATCTGCCCTGCACCGTGGATATGGGCGCTCTCCTGCTTCTCGACCGGCGCAATACGAAAGGAAAAGTAAACAATCACCAACAACAGAACAATGGAGAACAGCATATTTTTCTTACCTGCTTGAAAAGGGGGAGTTACTCGCCAGCGATCTTAAAAGCATCTTCCAGCATTTTTAATTCACCAAGAAGGTGTTTGCGAGTGGATGGGTCGAACCGGGTATCCTGCATGGCTTTTACCTGTTCATCGCGCGCGGCGCGCACGACAAATGCCGGCACGAACATGATCCGCCCGGCGGGAATGACCACAAAATTAAGATTCTCAACGCGCAGATCCTGATCATCGAAATATGGCAGGCGGAGACTTAATCCGCGATTCAAACTTTGCGACGCAGCGCGCTCTTTCACAGTGCGGATAATATCGGCAGTCATATAACGCGCCAGTGCCCGCCCCTGATTGATCAACTGTCCCATCATGCCATAATGTTTGTGTTGATATTCTTCATCTGCAAGAATATAAGGGGCCAGCGAACGAGCTGCGAAAAGCACATTTAAAAATCTCTGCATCGAAGCGATATGCGCCTCAGCCTCACTGACTGAATTAACCAGCAGTTTATCCTGATCGTCAAACGCCACCCATTGCGGCAAATAGAATCGACGCGCCGCCGGAACGAACGGGACGAGTAAATTGCCGCGGCCATTTTCGGCTTTTCCTTCCTCTGCAATCGCATCGGTATCGGCGGTAATGGCCGATTCAGGCTCCATGCCATCTTTGGCAGGGATCGTTGGAATATCCTCGCCATCTGCGGGTACATAAGAGACGCTCCTGCCGGACGGCAGCATGTTGTGAACCATGTGAGTTGCGGCGGTAAAACGAATCAGCCCCGCGCTCACCGCGATTGCCTGATCGCTTGATTGCTCAAGCTCAGTCAGACGCTGGCGCAACGTGGTATGAACGTCGCGGCCTGCAAGCCGATCCCGCAAATCGCCGACACGTTGTTCGCGTACCGCGGCCGCTACACTTCGCGCCTCTTCCTTTTCATCCGGCAAACAGACCACGCGGTCAGGCAGTGTGAAGTGAACACTATGGGCGCGCTCGGCATAAGACTCAGCAATCTGCCGTGCCTGCGCTTCAAGAAAACGCTGGACAATTAGGGATTGAGCATTAAAGAGCGCCTGCTGACGCTCAAACTCATCATTCAATTGAACAACGGGAGTCCCTTGTGGGTTTCGAAGCGTATTAGTCATTATCGTTTCCTCCAGGCAAGTCGGCAATCATATCACAAATTATACTGCCATCTTCTCAAAGCAAAGCCCCTCGCACAAAATCGAAAGATCCAATTGCAAACAGCAAATGCTCCACACCAACCTCTGATCTTTTTTCGGTTGCATCAAAGGGATTTGCGGGAAGAATGTACTTCCCTTACCTAAATTGGATTCCACCCAGACTTTGTCGCCGTGATTTTCGGCAATCGAGCGGACGATGGCGAGTCCCAGATCGAGCAGCGTGTTGACCAGCCGCGACGTACTCTCGACGCCGGTAACGATCTTCTTTACATAATTTTGCTGCTGATTGTTCAAGTCGCCGACCATCTCAAGCATGGTGGCATAGCCGCGCATTAACGTCAGCGACGAGCGCAGATCATGGCTGACCGTCGCCACGAACTCAGATTTCATCGTATCGAGTTCTTTGAACTTGGTCACATCGCGCAGAAGCACGCGCGGCCGACAGAATGTCCATCCGCAACAACGGAGGAGGTCGTCGCAAGATAAGTTCGGTTATCGGCTCTGCAACCGGCTTCCAACATCACGAACAAGGCGGCCAGATTTTGACACCAGATTTGAAAAATTCGCCAATGTGCCAGATCAGGTGAGTTCGCACGTGTGTCTGCGGCTCAGTGCAGGCAAAGATTTTAAGATTCTCTTCGCGTTCACCTGCCCTCGCAGAGAGTTGCGGACTTCGCGGTTCAATAAATGCAGTTATTCACGTCACCACAGTTAAGTGCAATCCTATCACTTGCAAAGATTAAGGGGGA
>JAKBYW010000060.1:0-8186 GCA_021840275.1 Chloroflexota bacterium
AAAAGAGTTGAACGTTCGAATTTTTCAGCATCCAAACCCTTCTGAGAATCCATTGTTTCTTCTCCACCTGATCGCTTATTCTTCTTCGATTGTGACATGCAGGATCTTCACGCCCGGATATTCAGGCCGCATTGGGTCGCGCGGCGGGATGGACATGAGTACGTCCATGCCTTCGACAACCCGTCCGAAAATGCTGTGCTTGTCGTCAAGCCACGGCGTGGCAACGTGAGTAATGAAAAATTGTGAACCGTTTGTGCCGGGGCCGGCATTTGCCATCGAGAGCATACCGCCTTTATCGTGTTTCAGACCCGGATGGAATTCGTCTCCAAATTTGTAGCCGGGGCCGCCGGAACCTTTTCCGGTTGGGTCGCCGCCCTGTACCATAAAGTCTGCGATCACGCGATGAAAGATGATGCCATCATAAAAACCTTCGCGTGAAAGAAAAACAAAGTTGTTCACGGTCTTTGGAGCTTTGTCAGCGAAGAGTTCGATGACCATTGTCCCTTTCTCGGTTTCCATGTGAGCCTTGTATTTTTTCTTCGGATCAATAATCATTGCGGGTGGGGTATTCCATTGTTTTGCCATGTTCTCTCCTTACGTGTATATAAAATTATTTTAACAACGCATCAATCCGCGCTACAACCATATCCAATGCGGCGGCATTGAATCCGCCCTGGGGGATGATGACATCAGCATAGCGTTTGGACGGTTCGACAAATTCCAAGTGCATCGGGCGGACAGTGGTCAGGTATTGCTCAATGACCGATTCGGTTGCGCGTCCACGTTCGGTGATGTCGCGTTGCAAACGGCGAATAAAGCGCAGGTCAGAATCAGTATCCACGAAAATCTTTATGTCGAAGAGTTCACGCAGGGCGGCCTCTGTAAAGATCAAGATTCCTTCAACCAAAATTACGCGATGTGGCGAAATCGTAAAAGTTTTATCGGTGCGTCTATCAGTCGAAAAATCGTAGATCGGGACCTCAATCGGCTTGCCGTCGCGCAGTGAAACGATGTGTTGAATCAGCAGTTCTGTTTCGAGTGAGTTGGGATGATCGAAATTAATATCAGCATGTTGAGCCGGAGGCAATCTGCTTAAATCCTTATAATATGAGTCGTGCTGCAAAAAAGCAATTCGATCCGGGCCAACACGATTGAGAATTTCCTGCGCTACGGTGGTCTTGCCTGAACCGGAACCACCCGCAATCCCGATGACCAGTGGGTCTGGATGTTTCATGCTTGAATTATACACGTATAAAAATTTCCTCTCCCGTTCGGGAGAGGAAATTTATTACATGCCGGCCATGAAGGCCAGGCCAACCGTTCCCGGCCCGGCATGTGTGCCAACCACCGGACTAACAGACGAAAGAATGCTTTCAACTGCATTCAATTCCCTGCCGGCCCTCGCAAGCAGATCGAGCGCCTCCGCCTTAGCATTGGCGTGCAAGCTGGCAATGTGAATATTGGATTTCCCTTTGACTTGCGCCGCAACCAGTTCGAGCACACGATCCAGGGCCTTACTCTTGGTGCGGACTCGATCTTCGGCTTCGACGCGTCCATCTTTGACGGCCAAAATGGGCTTGAGGTTGAGGGCGGATCCGATAAAGCGTTGTCCGCCGCCGATACGTCCGCCGCGGTGCAGGAATTCGAGCGTGTCCACCGCGAAATAGACTCCGGTGTGATCCCGGGCTTTTTCCACCAACGCTTTGCAATCAGCGACACTGGCTCCATCTTCTGCAGCGCGTGCGGCATTCAGGATTTGAAAACCCATAGCCATGGCTATGGAATTGCTGTCTATGATGGTGATTTTTCCGGCGGCAGATCCCAGGGCCTCCCGGCCCTGCATGGCGGACTGCAGCGTGCCGGAAAGTTTCCCTGATACGAAGACCCCGATAACATCGAAGCCTTCTTCCACAAGGCCATGAAAAATATTTTGCATTGTAATGATCGAGACCTGCGAAGTGGTCGGCATGACTTTGGACGTTTTTAACCGTGTATAAAATTCATCCGGCTGAATATCCACGCCATCTTGATAAGTCTGATCTCCCCAGATCAAAACCTGAGGCGCAACGGTGATGTTGTGTTTCTTGACAAGTTCGGCTGGTATGTAAGCAGTACTATCTGTAACGAAAGCAATTTTTGCCATGATCCCTCCCGGACCAATTGAATATAAGTTTAAAGATTCTAACCCATTTAGCCATTCAAGGTTGCACAAAGTGCATATTAGTCCTTATGATATAATCGCTTCTGCAAGCGGCTGGTTTGCAAAGATTCTTATAGAGGAGCCTCCCTTTGGCCTTCAACCCCATTAACTGGCTGTTAGGCCTGTTTTCTTTAGACATCGCAATTGATTTGGGCACTGCGAACACCCTCGTGCATGTACGCGGCAAGGGTATTGTTATTAACGAACCTTCCTGGGTAACCATCGATAAAAGGTCACGTTTGCCATTAGCCATTGGCCTGGAGGCCAAGGAGATGGTTGGACGTACACCAAGTAACGTGATGGTTGTGCGGCCGGTTCGCGATGGTGTCATTTCTGAATTCGATGTGACACAGGTCATGTTGGAATATTTCATCGGCAAGGTACATGAACAAAGTGTGGTCCCGCTCCCCCGCCCGCGTGTGGTGGTTGGACTTCCGACCGGCGTAACCGAAGTGGAAAAACGCGCCGTCTACGACGCAGTGATGGCGTCAGGGGCGCGTCAGGCCATGTTGATCGAGGAGCCGATTGCGGCGGCGTTGGGAGCCGGTCTGCCGATTGGCGAGGTACGCGGTTCGATGGTGGTGGATATTGGCGGCGGAACAACCGAGGTCGCGGTGATGTCCATCGGAGGCGTGGTCGCTTCGCGTTCATTGCGGGTTGCCGGTGACGAGATGGATCAGGATATCGTTCAATATTTGCGAAACAAATATAATTTATTGATCGGCGAAGGGATCGCAGAACAGGTCAAGTGGAGGATCGGTTCAGCCTTTCCGCTCCAACCTGAAAAAACAATGGAAGTGCGCGGGCGCAATCTGGTAACTGGCCTGCCTGAAACGATTGAGATTTCGTCGGTGGAAATTCGTGAGGCGCTTGCCGGTTCAGTGCAGGTTATCATCGATACCGTACGCGATGCGCTGGACGAAATCCCACCAGAGATCGTATCAGACTTGATGGATATTGGAATTTGTCTGTCCGGGGGCGGCGCGCTCTTACAGGGACTTGCCGATCGCCTGACAGATGAACTTAAGCTGCGTGTTTGGGTGGCGGAAGATCCATTGACCTGTGTGGCGCGCGGTGCAGCAGTCATCTTTGAAGACATGGATAATTTGAGCCGCTATCTGGTCGGTCTGGAGCGTGGTAGTACTCATCATGGCGCGTAAGGGCGTGCAGACATTTGCGCTCTGTGCTATGATTTAAAGAATGAAAGATCTGTTTTCCCGCACTTTGCAAACCACCATAATTTTCTTGGTTATCGGGGGAATTCTGGCACTTTCCTTTGGCGGTTTCTTTAGTTCAATTACCAATCGATTCACTGGCGGATTCGTTTCCACGCAGGAATGGTTCGCAACGCGCTATCAAGCCATTCAGGAATTCCTAGCCGCGCCGCGCGATATTGTGAGTCTGCGCACCCGCAACACTGAACTCCAGAAGCAAGTCTCTGATTTGCAGGCTCAAGTGATTAACTTGCAGCAACGCGTCAATGAAACCGAGATACTCGCGGCGTTGGTGGATTTTTCAAGGACTAATCCTGAAAACAGCTACAAAGCTGCCTCGGTCATTGGCCGCGACCCAAGTCCATTCCTGCATTACATCATTATCAATCGCGGTTCGAATGACGGTATTCTGCGCGGCATGCCGGTTGTGACAAGCGAAGGCCTGGTTGGCCGTGTAGATGCAGTCATAGCGGATGCAGCACGCGTTCAATTGATCACCGATCCGGCATCATCTGTGAATGTGCATCTTAAGAACGCTGATACAGATGCCATGCTGGTCGGTTCCGTCACTGGCGATATTTCTCTCGACCTCATCTCGCAAGACGCGACTATTCAGCCGGGCGATCTTATCCTGACCTCAGGCCTGGGTGGCGGCTTCCCGCCGGACCTGATCATCGGACAAGTAGTTAACGTTCAAAAGCGTGCCGCCGAACTCTTCCAGAGATCCACTGTCCAACCTGCCGTGGACTTTAGCCGCTTGCAGATCGTTTTGGTTATTATCAATTTCCGGGCAGTTGATATCGCTCCGCTCGTTCCCACCACCACTCCCTGATATGCGTAACATTATTGCACTTCCTTTACTTGGCCTGGCTGTTATCCTGCAGTCGGCCATTGTCAGCCAATTCTCCCTGCTTGCGGGTTACGCCGATCTCGTGCTCGTACTCCTGGCCGCCTGGGCTTTGCAGGATGGAGTCACGACGGCTTTCCATTGGGCTTTTCTAGCGAGCATCATGGTCAGCTTCTCTTCGCATTTACCCTGGTTTATTTACATGGCCGGATATTTCAGCGTGGTTCTTTTTGCTTTATTACTTCAACGCCGCGTCTGGCAGGCGCCTCTGCTTGCAATGTTCAGCGTGGCTTTTTTGGGGACATTGGTGATGCATCTCTTGTCGTACGGCTATCTTCGCATCGTTGGGGACCCTTTACCGTTTCGCGACACAATGGGCCTGATCACACTTCCAAGCCTTTTGCTGAATCTGCTCCTTTCGATTCCACTCTATGGCTTCATGCGTGATGTTGCTCGTTGGGTCTTCCCATCCTTGGAGGAAGCATGAGTTTGCCTTCTGCACCCCGCAGTTCCCGTTTTGAGACCTGGCGGTTATTCGTTATCTACGGAGTGATCCTGCTGGTCTTAACCGCTCTGCTGGGACGTCTTATATCGATGCAAGTTTTTAACAGTCAAACTTACATCGATCAAGCAGTCGAAAATTACACTAAAGTGATTAGTTCGCCAGCTTCGCGCGGCATTATCTATGACCGCAACGGATATATTCTGGCTCGCAATATCGCTTCATACAACCTCGTCATTACCCCTGCCTACATCCCGGACGATAACGCGGATGTTCAACGCATCTATCGCGATATCTCAGATCTTACTGGCATCCCAGTAAATAGCGGCACAGTGGAGGATGCCAAGCTATTTGCTCCCTGTGTCGAGGGACCGGGCATTGCCCAATTGGTTGACCTGGGCGATTCGCTGGCGCCCTATACTCCGGTCGAGATAAAGTGCAATATCACAGAAGCTGTTGCACGTCTGGTCAGCGAGCGGACCGCCGATTGGCCCGGAGTGGGCGTTGAGATCGTCCCGATCCGCGATTATCCAACAGGTTCATTGACAGCAGATTTGATCGGCTTCCTCGGTCCGATTCCGGCAGCGCTCGAGACGAGCTTGCGCGCTAAAGGTTTTGTTCCCAATCGAGACAAGATCGGGTATGCGGGTGTTGAAACATCCTTACAGGATGTTTTGGCTGGAAAAAATGGCAAACGCGTAGTTCAGGTTGACGTTGCCGGTCAGGAGCTTCGCAACCTCGAGCCTCCAATTGCGCCAACCCCTGGCTATAATGTCACTTTGACAATTGACACACGCCTGCAAGCCGCAGCGGAAGCATCTTTGTTGCAGGAGATCAATTATTGGAATGCATATTTTGGGAAGGTCCGCATCTCAAGTGGCGTAGTGATCGCCATGAACCCGAAGACGGGTGAAATTCTGGCGATGGTATCGTATCCAACTTATGAAAACAACCGCATGGCGCGCTTTATCCCCGGTTATTACTACAACCAACTCAGTCAGGATCCGCGCCATCCGCTTTTGAATAATGCGATCCAGAGTGAATACCCGCCCGGCTCTGTGTTCAAACTTTCCGCAGCCAACGGCGCTTTGAATGAGGGGGTTGTCACCACAAGCCAGATCATACAAACGCCGGGAAAATTGGAGCTATGTGAGCAGTTCACGCCCAATGAGCCTTGTATACCAGGTCAGAATATGCGCCCATTCGTGGACTGGATTTATAACATAAACGGAGTGCTTAATCCTGCCGGTTTTGGCTCGCTCGATTTTTATCACTGTATCGCTTTCTCCAGCAATGTATGCTTTTACAAATTGGGCGGCGGATTCGCCAACGAAATCAAGAACGGCGGTCTGGGCATCTTTCGTTTGGGCGAGTACGCCCGCGCCCTGGGATATGGCGTACCATCCGGCATTGAACTGCCCGGCGAGGCAAGCGGATTGATTCCCGATCCGCAATGGAAACGCATTAATCAGGGCGAAAACTGGTCCACAGGCGATACCTATATTGCCACAGTGGGACAAGGGTATGTATTGGCAACGCCATTACAAGTGGCAATGTCCGGTACAACCATGGCGAACAACGGAAAATTAATGCAGCCAACCATCGTCCGAAGCGTGGTTGACAGCGAAGGAAAAGTTCAAACCGTATGGTTTAATCCGCAGGATTTCAGCCTTTGGGTTCCCAAAACGGTAACTGATGAACGCGGAAATACCCGTCAAGCCTGGCTTAATCTTGGCGATTCTACGGTTGCAGATCAATTGCCTATTGGCAGTTATCAAATATCGCCCTTTGTGCCTAATATGAAGTGGGATATAACGAAAGACCCCCGCATAGCAGACTATTCCTGCGATGCGGGTAACTGCCAGAAAACGGGCAAAATGAAAACTGTAGATCCGAGCGTTGTCAAAAATGTTCAGATTGGGATGAGGCTGGCGGTAACCGACCCACGCGGAACTTTACACAATGTATATGCACAGGATTTTCCGCTGCCAATTGCGATTGCTGGCAAAACCGGTACAGCTGAATATTGTGATGACGTGGCGCTTAAGGCCAATCAATGTCAATTTGGCTCCTGGCCGACTCATTCCTGGACTTTATCCTACGCGCCCTATGACGATCCGGAAATCGTGGTGATGGCATTTGAATATCATGGCGGCGAAGGCGCCACGGTGGCCGCTCCAGTGGTTGCCAGAGTACTGAAAGCTTATTTTGAATTGAAGTCGATTGATATCGCCAATAGCGGCGGCGGATGACGGGTCATGCTATAATTTGCAGTAACTTGTTGCCTGATGGATGATTTAGCGTCTTTGGTTCAAATCAAAGGATTGCGGGACGGCTTGTTGGTCTCTCTATCCGACGCGGCGTGGGAGGATCAGCACGCAGCTTTGCTGTCCCAAATAGATGAAAAGCAGGCTTTTTTTCAGGGCGCAAGGCTGGCTCTGGACGTCGGGACACAGATTCTCAGAGTCAATGAGATGGTCGAATTACGCGATCATTTATCGGAGCGCAATGTTTCACTCTGGGCAGTGATCAGCGAATCGCCGACCACAGAAAAGACCGCCCAACTTTTGGGATTAGCCACCCGCATCTCCAAACCTCGACCTGAAGAGGGCCGCTATATCGAAGCGCAGGATCTCGGCGAGGGCACGGCGCTCTTCCTAAACAAGACCATTCGTTCCGGGGCGCGCATTGAATTTGCCGGCCATGTTGTCGTGCTTGGGGACATCAATCCCGGTGCTGAGATCGTGGCCGAAGGCAATGTCATCATCTGGGGCCGCCTGCGCGGAGCTGTCCACGCAGGCTCGAAGGGCAACGAGGCCGCAGTGGTGTGCGCGCTCGATTTCGCGCCGATCCGGCTTCAGGTCGGGGCGGACGCGATGATTACATCCTATAAAAAAGAAACTGGAAAACCCGAGATGGCGTTTATCCGTGACGAACGAGTCGTGATCGAACCCTGGCAGGCTGGCCAATAGGAAACCTTATGACAGCTCAAGTAATTACCATTTCTTCTGGAAAAGGCGGCGTTGGTAAAACCACCGCGGTCGCAAATATCGCTGTGGCTTTGGCGGCAGACGGCGCCAGGGTCGTGTGCATTGACGGCGACATCGGCCTGCGAAATCTCGATGTGGTGATGGGTCTTGAGAATCGTATCGTCTACGATATTGTGGATGTGATCGAAGGCCGCTGTAAGCTGCGCCAGGCGATGATCCGCGACAAGCATTTATCTGAACTTTATCTGATTCCGGCAGCACAAACGCGGGACAAGAATTCGGTCTCCCCCAGCGACATGACTCGCCTGTGCGACGAACTTCGTCGCGACGTTGATTTTGTACTAATCGACTCCCCAGCTGGCATCGAGCGCGGCTTTCGGAATGCCATCGCTCCCGCGGACCGCGTGCTGGTTGTGACCAATCCCGAAATCTC